>JAPKBD010000137.1 GCA_028824965.1 Alphaproteobacteria bacterium
GCGCTGATCTGATGGATCAGTGCGCCGTCGTGACGGACCCGGATCTGGTTCTCGGCGATGGGCGTTTCCAGCAATCCTATATGCAATCCCCGGCCATGCGTATCGCCGGCGGCACAGACGAAATCCTGCGCAATATTATCGCAGAACATGTTCTGAAGCTGCCGTCCGAACCGCGCGCCGATAAAGGCCTGGCATTCAGTGAAATCCCCACAGCTAAACCAGCGGGCAAAGTAGAGAGATAGCTATGAGCGGCAAAATCATTCTGGGTGAGCGAGAAGTTTCAACTCCCGAAATGCTGGATCGCGCGGCACGCGCCGCCACGGGCTTGAAAAGTCAGTTTGGTGTGGGGGAAGGGGACGCCGTTGCCATATTGATGCGCAATGATTTCTGTTTCCTGGAAGCAACCTTCGCTGCCAATCGCGTCGGTGCCTATGCGGTACCCGTGAACTGGCATTTCCAGGATGAGGAAATCGCCTACATTCTGGCAGATGCAGGCGCCAAGGTTCTTGTTCTGCACGCCGACCTGCTGGCAAACCTGGATCTCTCCGTAATGCCCGACGGGGTGGCCATTTTGGTCGCGCCAACACCGGCTGAATTGCGCGCGCCCTATCGAATAGCGGATGATATTTGCGATGTGCCCGAGACCGAGATCAACTGGTCAACCTGGCTGGAACAGTCTGAGCCATCGGATGAGCCCCAGGCGGCCGAACGATCCTCGATGATCTATACCTCCGGCACCACGGGTCGGCCCAAGGGCGTGCAACGAAAGCCAATGGAGGCAAAGCATCACGAATTTATTCAGGCCCGGCATGGTTTGACCGGGGCCGCACCCCACAAGGTCAACCTGATGAACGGGCCTATGTATCATTCCGCCCCCAACGCCCAAAGTCTGGGCTGTATCCGGGCGGGCGGTACGTTAGTGTTGCAACCGCGTTTCGAGGCGGAGGATTTGTTGCGTCTGATCGAAAAGCACAAGGTCAGCCATATGCATATGGTGCCGACCATGTTCGTGCGTCTGATCAAACTGCCGGACGCGGTCAAGGCACGCTATGATCTGTCATCGTTGGAATGGATTATCCATGCCGCCGCCCCCTGCCCGGCAGAGGTGAAACGCCAAATGATCGATTGGTGGGGGCCTATCATCAATGAATATTACGGTGCCACGGAAACCGGCATGGTCGTCTTTTGCGACACAGAACAATGGCTGGCCCACCCGGGCACCGTTGGCGGGCTGTTGCCCGGCGTGGAGCTAAAAATCCTTGATGATGACCGGAATGAACTGCCGGCAGGTGAGGTCGGAGAAATCTTCGCCTATTTCGCAGGCTTCCCGGATTTCGTCTATCAAAACAACAAGGCGGAATATCAACAAAACCAGCTGGGGCATCTATTCTCCGTCGGGGACGTGGGGTATCTGACCGAGGACGGCTTCCTGTTCATATCTGATCGCAAAAGCGACATGGTCATTTCCGGCGGGGTCAATATATACCCCAGCGAAATTGAAGCGTTGATCGTCACCCACCCAGGCATTCGCGATTGCGCCGTCTTTGGCATTCCGGATGAAGAGTTTGGCGAGTCATTGGCAGCGGTGGTGGAGCCGACGGGACCGAATGCCGTGACAGCGAAAGACGTTCAGGAATTCGTCCGTGCCAATATGGCCGGCTACAAAGTCCCAAGGCTGGTGGAACTTGATGCCAACATGCCGCGCGAAGACAGCGGCAAAATCCGCAAGCGGGATCTGCGTCAAAAATATTGGGAAGACGCCGGGCGCAAAATTTAGGTCCGTTTACGCGCGCGGCATCAAAGACGCTTTTTTACCTCTTCGGCAATTACCATAAAGGCCTGGGCTTCAACCGAATCCGGGGACGAGGCCACGATGGGTATGCCCGCATCGGAGGTTTCCCGCAGGCTGATATGCAGAGGGATCTCGCCCAGGAAGTCGCAATTCAGCTCCTTTGCCGTCGCCCGCGCGCCGCCATGGCCAAAGATCTCCGACCGCTCGCCACAGCTGGGACAATGGAAATAGCTCATATTTTCGATCATGCCCATGACGGGCACATCCGTCTGGCGGAACATGTTCAGACCCTTGCGGGCATCGATCAGGGCAATGTCCTGGGGGGTGGAGACGATAATCGCGCCCACGAGGGGTACCTTTTGCGCCATGGTCAGCTGGGCATCGCCAGTACCGGGGGGCATATCCACCAACAGTAAATCCAGCTCACCCCACTTCACATCACCAAACAATTGTTCCAGCGCCCCCATGACCATAGGGCCGCGCCAGATGGTGGGCTGGTCCGGGTCCACCAAAAAGCCAATGGACATGCACGATATGCCATGGCCCTGCATGGTCTCCAACTTATCGCCATCTGATCGCGGTTGGCCGGAAATACCCAACATGCGCGGCATGGAAGGGCCATAGATATCTGCATCCAGAATGCCCACCTTCAGACCCAGACGATGCAAAGCGATGGCCAGATTGACGGTCACAGTGGATTTACCCACCCCGCCCTTGCCAGAGGCAACGGCAACGATGGACGTAATACCGGGCAAATCCAGCTTTTTCGCCCCAGGACTGCCATGACGGCCAAATTGCGGCGCACCTTTTCCGGGGCCAGATGGTGCCCCAGGGGCGCCGGCAGGTGCGGCGGGGGCAGCGGGGGCAGCGGGTGCGGCAGGCGCAGGTGCCGCCTCCGCCGTTAACACTGCCGTAACCGATAAAGCGCCGGGCAAGTCAACCACGACCTGTTCGCAGGCTAGGCGCAGGCTTTCCATTTCAGGGGCCCTGGCGGCATCGATCTCAATTGAAAACATCACATTCCCGTCCTTAACGACCAGGCCTGTGATCATACCAAGATCCACCACGTTGCCACTGCGCGCCGGGTCCCCAACCCGCTTTAATGCCTCCAGCACTTCTTCTTCACTTACCCGCGCCATAACTTACTCCCCAAATTGATCGTCCCCCGCCCAGCATACGTTGCACCAGACGCCGCAAGGTGTCATATAACGTCTAATTGGGCTGTGGCAAAGTATTGCCGCAGGGTTTTAAGCGAACAAAAATATTAACAAGTCTTAAAAGTTTTAAATCTTAACGGGGATTGGAAATTTCATGCCGTGGAGCAATCAAGGCGGTGGTAGTAGCGGCGGCGGTGGCGGCGGCGACTGGCAAGGTGGTGGTCGTGGTCCTTGGGGCCAGGGCGGCGGCGGTGGCGGAGGCGGCGGTCAACCGCCCAACCTTGAGGAGCTGTTGCGCAAAGGCCAGGACCGCTTCAAAGGCGTCCTACCGGGCGGCAAATGGGGCGGCAAGGGTATTTTCCTGATCCTGCTGGTTCTGATCGCGGCTTGGTTCGCCTCCGGTTTCTATCGGGTTGGACCGGATGAACAGGGCGTCGTCTTACGCTTTGGTAAATTCACCGGCTCTACATCTCCAGGCCTGCGTTATCACTTGCCTTCACCCATCGAAAGCGCTCTGACTCCAAAGGTCACCCGGGTGAACCGGATCGAAGTCGGCTTTCAAAGTTCCGGCGATTTTGGCAGATCATCTGCCCTACGTAATCTGCCTGAGGAAAGCCTGATGCTGACGGGCGATGAGAACATCGTCGACATCAACTTCACCGTATTGTGGCAGATCAGCAATGCCGGGCATTTCCTGTTCAACATCCAACGCCCGGAAAACACCGTCAAAGCGGTAGCTGAAAGTGTCATGCGTGAAGTTGTCGGACGTTCAAAAATTGAATCCGTCCTGACCGAAGGCCGTAACGACGTTGAAAACCAGACATTGGCTTTGATGCAGAAAACCCTGGACGAATACCAGGCCGGCATCGTTATCACCCAGGTCAAGCTGGCCAAGGCTGACCCGCCTGCCGCCGTCATTGACTCCTTCCGGGATGTGCAGGCCGCCCGTGCTGATGAGGAGCGGTTGGTGAACGAGGCCCAGGCCTATTCCAACGACATTTTGCCGCGTGCCCGTGGTGAGTCGGAACGGATACGTCAGGAAGCCGAAGGTTATCAGAAACAGACCGTGGCCCAGGCCGAGGGTGAAGTCTCCCGCTATCTGGCCATTCAAAAGGAATACAATTTGGCCCCGGACGTGACCCGCAAGCGGCTATATCTGGAAACCATGGAAACGATTTTGCAAGGTACCACCAAGATTATTATCGATAACGACGGCGGCAGCCAAGGTGTTCTGCCCTATCTACCCTTGCCCGAATTGCAACGTGGCAAAACAAATGCGGGGACAAACTAATGAACCGGAATGTCGCAACAATTCTAGCTATCATCCTGGCCGTACTGGGCATCATTGGCTACAGCAGTGTCTTCTCCGTACATGAGACCCAACAGGCACTGGTCCTGCAATTTGGTAATCCCGTTAAAACCGTTCAGGACTCCGGACTGAATTTCAAAACGCCGTTCGTCCAAGACGTGCAGTTCATGGAAAAACGCATTCTCGATTTTGATGCCCCGCCGGTGGAAGCCGTTGCGGCGGATAAAAAGCGGATCGTGGTGGATGCCTATGCCCGTTTCCGTATCTCTGATCCGTTGAAATTCTATCAGACGGTCAACAATGAAGTGACGGCCCGTAACCGTCTCGCGCCGATCATCAACTCCAGCCTGCGTAACGCCATTGGCCGGGTTAAATTGGAACAGATGTTGACGGGCGAACGTGGCGCGCTGATGCACGAGATTCGCGGCGAGGTGAATGATGAAGCGTTGAAACTGGGCATCGAAATCGTTGATGTGCGCATCAAACGTGCCGATCTGCCGGCTGCCAACAGTCAGGCGGTTTATGACCTGATGCGGGCGGAACGGAAACGGATCGCCACGGAAATCCGCGCCGAGGGTGCGGAGCGGAGCCAGAAGATCACCGCCGATGCGGATCGTCAGCGGACAATTCTGTTGGCGAATGCGGAAAAATCTTCACAGGTCACGCGCGGTGAGGGCGATGCATTGCGAAATAAAGTCTTCGCCGATGCCTATTCCAAAGATCCGGAATTCTTTGCCTTTTACCGGACCCTACAGGCCTATCGCACGTCAATGACATCGGGCGATACGACCATGGTATTGTCACCGACGTCGGATTTCTTCTCCTACTTCGGCAATCCCATGGGCAAGGCAGCGAAGACCGACGCGCAATAGACAAACCTGGCGGGACAGCCTAGGCGGCAGCCCATAGGATTGCTCAAATGACTGCCCAAGAGGCCGTCGGGTAGAGACTGTTTGAGTCTTGTGGAGGCTACGTCGCGATGCTGGATATTTTGGTGGTGCTGGGGCTGTTTCTGGCCCTGGAGGGCGGCTTATATGCCGCCTTCCCCGCCGGGATGAAGCGTATGATGGCAATTATGATCCAACAGCCCGATGATGCCCTGCGTATGAGCGGCCTGGGCGTCGCCACTTTTGGCGTTGGCCTTGTGTGGTTGGTAAAAACATTCCTGTAGCGTTGTTTCACTGGGATGTGGACGTTTGCTCCACATACATGTGAACTTATAGTTCACATAAATGTGAATGGATTTTCTTAAGCAATTTGATGAATTATCGTCGTTGCCATTGTTTCGACATATTTGAAACCGACATCATGGTCTGGTAGCAGACAATGACAGCTGGCTTGATTGGCGTGTTTGTCCGCCATACCTTTGTGTCAATAATTTCGCACTATGGAGAATTTTCGTGATCAGCACATTAATACCCGATAGTTGGACCAAACCTATTTCCGCTGCGACAACTTTTGCGGCGTCTGCGGCGACCATAGGATTACTGCTTTTGCCCGTATCGGGCCAGGCCCGTGGCGCTCCGGACAGTTTCGCTGATCTGGCGGCCTCTTTGTCCCCGGCTGTGGTCAATATTTCGACGACCCAGGTGATCAAGGGCAAAGACAACAACAAGGGCCGGCCCGAATTCATGGTGCCGCCCGGATCTCCGTTCGAGGAATTTTTTAAGGAGTTTTTGGAACGCAACCAGCCGAAAAACCGCGGTCCCCGGCGGGCAACATCTTTGGGGTCGGGCTTCATCATTGATGCGTCGGGCCTTGTGGTGACCAACAACCACGTAATTGCTGAGGCGGATGAGATCAGCATACGCCTATCGGACGGCACCATGCTCAAGGCCGTACTGGTCGGGCGGGACGCCAAAACAGACCTGGCTTTGTTGAAGGTGGAACCAAAAGGCAAGTTGCCCGCACTAAAATGGGGCGATGCGGAAAAATCCCGGGTTGGTGATTGGGTGCTGGCCATTGGCAACCCGTTCGGTCTGGGCGGTTCTGTCACGGCCGGGATCATTTCCGCCCGGGGCCGGGATATCAATTCCGGGCCCTACGATGACTTCTTCCAAACCGATGCCGCCATCAACCGAGGCAATTCGGGTGGACCGCTGTTCAATATGAAGGGCGAAGTGATCGGCATTAACACAGCGATTTA
The DNA here is from genome assembly GCA_028824965.1 of Alphaproteobacteria bacterium. Taxonomy (GTDB): domain Bacteria; phylum Pseudomonadota; class Alphaproteobacteria. The sequence goes on from JAPKBD010000137.1 coordinate 6,405, forward strand.
TTCCCCCACGGGTGGCAGTGTGGGCATCGGCTTTGCCATCCCCTCCACCATCGCAAACCGTGTGATCAAGCAACTGGCTGAATTTGGTCGGACCCGACGCGGCTGGCTGGGCGTGCGCATCCAGGGTGTGACGGATGAAATTGCCGACGGCCTGGGCCTGGAGAAAGCCGTCGGTGCCCTGGTTGCGGGCATTATTCCAGATGGCCCCGCCGTTAAGGCCGGGATAGAGCCTGGTGATGTGATCCTGCGTTTTGACGACCAGGAAGTCGATGAAATGCGTGCCCTGCCACGGATTGTCGCCAACACTGTCATCGGCAAAACCGTCAAGGTAGAAGTCTGGCGCAAAGGCAAATCCGTGACTTTGGATGTCGCTATTGCCGAGATGGAGGAGAGCACGGAAAAAGTCGCCATGACGGAGGAACCGGCCAAGCCGGAAGCAGTCAGGGATGTGGAATTATTGGGCATGCGCCTGACCGCCCTGACACCGGAAGCACGGGAAACCTTCAAGGTGGATGAGGAAGCCAAGGGCGTCCTGGTGCTGGAGGTTGCGGGCGACAGTTCTGCGGCCAAAAATGGCATCCAACCTGGTGATTTACTGGTCGAGGTGCAACAAAACCCTGTGGCGACACCTGGTGATGTGGCAGATCAAATTACAAAAATCCGCGAAAGCAACGAAGCCCGGAAAACGAAAAAGACCAAGTCCGTATTGTTATTGGTGCAACGGGCCACCAACCGACGCTTTGTTGCCGTTCACCTGGATAAGGCAGCATCAAAAGACCCGAAAAAGTAGCCCCCGAAAATTGTACCTGAACCTAACTTCTGAACTCATCGGCCTGATAGCCCTGCAAATATAACAGGGCCGTCAGGTCGCCATGTTCGATCTGTGCATCCGCCGCCCTGGCCAACAACGGCTTGGCATGGAAGGCGACGCCCAAGGCAGCCGCCTCCACCATTTCCAGATCATTAGCACCGTCACCGACAGCCAAGGCACCGTGCGGCGAAATCTGATGTTGCGCGGATAGAGACCGCAACGCGGCCAGTTTTTCGCCCGATCCCAAAATCGGTTCCCCCACAGTGCCAACCAGGCGGTCATCGGCAATATTCAGGACATTGGCTTGGTTGTGGTCAAATCCAACCGCCGCTGCCACCCGTTCCGTGAAGTAGGTAAACCCGCCCGATACCAAAGCCGTCACTGCACCATGCGCTTTCATGGTGGCAACCAATTCCCGCGCGCCAGGCGTTAGGCGAATACGCTGATCATAAACCGCCCGCAGATCCGCAATGGGCAGACCAGCCAGCATTGCCGCCCGTTCGCGCAACGCCGCATCGAAACCAAGGTGCCCCGCCATGGCGCGTTCGGTAATGGCGGCAACCTCTGCCTTTAGCCCGATCATATCGGCCATCTCGTCAATGCATTCCACGGTGATGATGGTTGAGTCCATATCGGCGATCAGCAATGTGCGGCGACGCGCGGGCAGGTCCCGCTGGCAGAACAGATCGACCGGCGCATCGCCCAGGACACCACGCACGGACGCCTCAATACCTAAGCCAGGGCCATCGAACCGCAAATCACAGGCCTGTCCCGGCGCCAGCCAATGGACTGTCACGTCACCTGGTAGGCAGGCGCGGGCATCTCGGACGTGGCCGTCCGTTAACGGCTTCGCTATAAGGGTCAGAACCTGGGACATTTTGGACCGTCAATTGTGAGTATGGCTGCGCTATGGATAAAGACGCCGGGACTGCCATCCTGATAGCCGGACCGACGGCCAGCGGCAAGTCCCGTTTGGCAATAGAATTGGCCCAGGCCGTGGGCGGCGTCATCATTAACACCGACAGTATGCAGGTCTATAAGGAATTGCAGGTCCTGACCGCCCGTCCGGACGCAGGCGAAGAGGCCGCCGCGCCCCATCGCTTGTACGGCATTACGTCGGTTGCGGCACCTTTTTCCGTCGGCCAATGGCTGGAACTCGCCTTGGCTGAGGCCACAGCGGCTCGGCAGGCCGGTCAGGTGCCCATTTTCGTTGGTGGTACGGGATTGTATTTTCAGGCTTTAACCGAGGGCATGGCCGAAATTCCTGATATTGCAGACGATGTCCGGCGTGAAGCCAGGGCCAAACTGATCGAACTGGGGCCAGCCGGACTACACAGTGCGTTGGCGGGGCTGGACCCTGTGATGGCGGAACGATTGATGCCGACCGATGGCCAACGCCTGGTCCGCGCCTATGAAGTGATCACGGGAACCGGCGTATCCTTGGCGACCTGGCAACAGCGTCCCAGCACAACGCCGATCCTGCCACCGCCCTGGCATGGCTTTGTTCTGAACTGGCCCCGGGAAGATCTTTACCAACGCTGCAATGATCGCCTTGTCGCCATGTTGGCGCAAGGTGCCCTGGATGAAGTGGCGGCCTTGGCAGCCATGAAGCTTGATCCCGCCTTGCCTGCCATGAAAGCCCTTGGAGTGCCGGACCTGATCCGACTGACCCGGGGTGAGGTAGAAGGGGAGGTGGCCCTAAATGCCGCCCAACAGGCCACCCGGCGATATGCAAAAAGACAGATGACATGGTTCCGAAACAAGATGTGTTCGTGGAATGGCTTAAATGCGCAAGATTCGGAAAGATTATCGGAAATTATCATTCCATTTATAATAAAAAATTAGTTGACCGCCCTTTAACCAGGTATTATGTTCCGCTCGCTTAGGCAGGCTCCACGCCATAACATTTGGCTGGATCTGTGTTATAGAGCATTTCGTCAAAGCCTCTCTATCGAGGGGCTTTGTTGCATTATTCAGCATCACTAAATATGGGAAAAGATCATGTCCGGTACGAAACAGAGTACTGATTTGGCGACAGCAGACCGCGAAGCACCAGGGGCGGCCGTAGAAACCTTTAGCGGCGCGGAAATCCTTATCCGCGCCCTCACCGATCAGGGTGTAGAGGTTATATTTGGCTATCCCGGCGGCGCTGTACTACCCATCTATGATGCTCTGTTCGCCCAAAACAGCATTCGTCATATTCTGGTGCGCCAGGAAGGCGGCGCGGTGCACGCAGCCGAAGGCTATGCGCGATCCACCGGCAAACCCGGCGTTGTTCTGGTCACATCAGGCCCTGGTGCCACCAACGCGGTGACCGGCCTGACCGATGCCATGATGGACTCCATCCCCATCATCTGTCTGACGGGCCAGGTTGCATCCCATTTGATCGGCAATGATGCCTTTCAGGAAGCCGACACCATCGGCATCACGCGGCCCTGTACCAAGCATAATTATCTGGTTCAAGATACAAACGATATGGGCCGCGTTGTCCACGAGGCGTTTTATGTCGCCACCCATGGCCGGCCCGGACCCGTGGTGATCGATCTGCCCAAGGATATTTGCGTCAATCAAGGTGCCTATAAGAAACCCGACCTGGAAAACCTACAGCACAAAACCTATCGTCCGGCCCGGCAAGGGAAGGTGGATGCGGTTGAGGCAGCGGTGGCGTTGATCGCAAATGCCAAACGGCCGATATTTTATACCGGTGGTGGAATAATCAATTCCGGGCCGGCGGCATCGGCCAAATTACAGGAATTCGTAAAGCTGACCGGCTTTCCCATCACCAATACCTTGATGGGCCTGGGTGCCTATCCCGCATCGGATAAGCAATTCCTGGGCATGTTGGGCATGCATGGTACGTACGAGGCTAATCACACCATGCATGATTGCGACGTGATGATCTGCCTTGGCGCCCGCTTTGATGACCGTATTACTGGCCGTCTGGATGCGTTTTCGCCGAATTCAAAGAAGATCCACGTGGATGTGGACCCCTCCTCCATCAACAAGAATATCACTGTTGATATTCCGATCATTGGTGATGTGGGCCTGGTCATCGAACAAATGCTGGCGATTTGGAAACAGCGCGACTATACCCCGGATGCTGCGGCGTTAACGGATTGGTGGAGCACTATCCAAAAATGGCGCAGTCGGGATTGCCTGGCCTATACTCAAGGGCCTGACGTAATCATGCCCCAGCACGCCATTCAGCGGCTGTATGATCTGACCAAAGATCAAGACACTTACATCACGACAGAGGTGGGCCAGCATCAAATGTGGGCCGCGCAATATTATAGGTTTGAGGAACCAAACCGTTGGATGACCTCCGGCGGACTGGGCACCATGGGTTATGGTCTGCCGGCAGCTGTCGGCACGCAGGTCGCCCATCCGGACTCCCTGGTGGTTGATATCTCCGGCGAGGCGTCTTTCATGATGAACCTGCAGGAAATTTCCACGGCCATGCAGTACAAACTGCCCCTGAAGGTGTTTATCCTTAACAACCGCTGGATGGGCATGGTGCGGCAATGGCAGCAATTGCTTCACGGCAGCCGGT
>JAPKBD010000138.1 GCA_028824965.1 Alphaproteobacteria bacterium
GGTGACTGGCTCACTCTACGTGAATCGCAACCCGCTGCGACCGCCGCTATTGGCTGGCCCGTGTAGAGAATTTTTTCCCGGGCCATGCAACCACGTGCGATCCAGCGAATATCGTTCGGACCAGTCGGCAGCGGCACGTCCAAAGGTAGCAAGGGCAGGTCGTCGCCAGTCATCACCGCCAGCACGCCCTTCAATTCTTCCGCCTTGGAAGTATCGATTTTTTTGATCAGCGCGTGGGCGTGCGGGCTCCGTAGCACCATGCCCCAGACCATGCCGGGCATGGTGAAATCGGCTGCGTATTGCGCCGAACCAGTGACCTTATCGATGCCGTCGGGCCGTACAGTACGCTGGCCTATCCATTTATTTTTGGGCGAAATGTCGTTCATCTTTATCGTTCCTTGTCCGCGATGGTCACTGATATGGCACACATAGCCGGTAGCTTGCGTGCCGAAAATACCTACAAGGTTCGGACGGCGCGGCAGATGCTGGCTATGGTAAAGCTGGACGAACCATAGCCGTCGAAGCCATCTGGAGGCAAGGCGTCTGACGGCATTGTCAATCGCGCCGAGAAACAGCGCGGCTCTCAACAGAAGAATACCGTCGCCGAGGTAGAGAAGATCGCCCGCCAGTTGGACAGTCTCTATTGGACTTGCCAAGAGCCGCCGAGGAACCACCGTTGAGCCGGTAGGCCGTTTTTATTGGCAGAAAGGTAGATGCGCGTCGCCCAAATATTTCTAACTTGAAACTTTCAAGTTAGAAATCAGCGGGTCCCATTTACAAAAACTGGTATAGATTCAATGGATGGGCTTCGACGTTAACCATTTGTTAACTATATGCACTTCGTTTGCACAGGCAAAGACAGCGCAAATTTCTCATATTTTTCAAACGCTTAGACAATACCATTTCTTCTCTTAATCAGCGGGTCGCAGGTTCGAGCCCTTCTGCGCCCACCAATAAAATCAAGGGCTTAGCCGGAATTGGCTGAGCCCTTTGCTTTTGCGGGCAAGCATTGGGTCGGCGACATAAAGCCGTCAATTATTTCCGACTGAACATGAAGCCATGAACCTGTCTTTCCGCGCTGCTCCTGACTATTCCCCAATTCTCGTATTTTTGGGCGGATGAGTGCTAGAAGAAATTGCAGGACGAAATTCTGGGTCACGGGATGACCAAGCGGTCGCCATTGGCAGGTGCAATCCAGAAGTTTCTATTCTTTATCTCTACGTCAGCAGAAGCTTCAAGGATCGGCGGGTGGGCCGCGCCAGGCGTGTGAGAAATCCGGGCGCACATCGGGCCGCCGGGCCAATCCTTCGGCACCAAGTTTTCCCCGGATCAGCGCCAGATGCTCCCGCCCGAACAGGCCCAGCTCCCGCCCCGAGGACGCCCCGGAAGACGCATCGTTGAAGACATAATGAGGGACCCCGGCGCAGCCTGCGGCTTCGGCCTTTGCCATGCATGCCGCTAGCTCAACTGCACCTGCCCTGTCGGGGGCCATGAAGGCCTCAAAGCCCTCCGTGTCGACACCCGCCTCAGCCAGGGTGCCGCGCAGTTGTTCCACCGACTCGATCTCATAATCCCGCCAACCGCTGCCCCAGCCCTGCACATAGACCCGCATCAGGAACGGCACTTCCAGGCGTTGCTGTTTGGCAAAGAGAAGGGCCTTATTCGCCGCCGTGGAGTCGAGAAGCCGATAGGGGCTGCGAAACGGCAAGCTTTGCAGGGCGGCGTATTGCCGGGCCGCGGCATAATACATGCGTGCCTTGCGGTCGGATGCCGGCGTCTCGGGGCGGCGTTTCATATCGGTTTCAACGCTGGTCGTGACGCCAAGGGTTGCGTAACTCAACGTATAGGGCAGGAAGTTCACCTTAACGGCATAGTCCCGGGCCACTTCCAACGAGGGCCGCACGGCGAGGTAGGCGTGCGGGGATTTGACGTCCAGGTACACCTCCAACGTCTTGTCGCCATCCAGGGCCATGATTTGTTGCCACTTTTCTGCCTCAGCCATTATTGCTGCAGCGGCGGCGGCCGCGGCGGCGGCGAGTTTCATTCCGACTTTCTTGTCATTCATCTTTAATTACCCCAACGATACTATTTTGCCATTTTCCGCCGAAGTGACAATTGCGGCAAGTGCCTTGGTCGCATGCTCGATCTCGTCCACAGAAATGGGGAACGCCTCGCCGCCTGCGACATCCCCGGCGAACGCCTCCAGGGCGGCCTGGATCGTCGCGAGTGCTGGATATTCATAGCCGGGGTAGGTTTCCATCGTCGTACCGGTCGCCATGGAAGAGACCTCAAGCTTATCCTGGTCCCGCATTTCGACCCAGCCGCCGGTGCAGAAGACCGACACACGCCAAAGCATGTTCGTGGCAGATATCGTCGTCAGATGGCCCGTACAGCCATTTTCAAAATTCAGCCGAACCAAGGTTGTGTCATCGACATCAATGGCAGAGGCCACCCGCTTGCTTTGTACATTCACATCCGCGATAGGCCCGAACAAATTGATGAACATATCAAGCGCGTGAATGCCCAACGACGTCATGCCACCCGCCGGGCTTTCGGCCCGATTGTCGCGCCACATCCCCTCATTTGGTGCAAGGTTGGCGTTGAAATGGCCATCTATATGAATGGGCGCGCCCAGATCGCCGCTCTGCAGCAACTTTTTCAAGGCAAGGGTATTCGGCGCAAAGCGGCGGTTGTGACCGATGGCCACTTTCAATCCGGCATCTGTTAATGCCCGCAGGGAACGGCCTGCCTCGTCCGCGTCCAGTGTCCATGGTTTTTCGCAATAGACATGTTTGCCGGCCTTTGCCGCAGCCATCAATTGCTCAAAGTGTTGGGTGTGGGGCGTCGCGATAACAAGAGCATCAATAGTGTCGTCATTAAGCACATTCGCTAAATCATCTGACAATGCCATATCACGGGCGGCGCAAAAATCCGCCGCCTTGGCAGGTGTCCGCGTAACGGCTGCCGTGAACTTGATTGCCTCACTGCCGTCCACGGATGAAACCAGCAATTGCCCCCAGCGGCCCAAGCCGACGATTGCCGCATTAATTGGTTTTGTCATTGAGTTGGATACTCCCGTCGCTGAAGCCTTATTGAAGTGCCATCGAAGCCTATTCTTGGCGCAAGATAAACCGCTTAATCTGCCCACCCGGTATTTGACAACCGCCATGTTTTGATACGGACCTGTGTTGCCAGAAGATGTTACCGGTGCGATCATCATTGACGAAGTAGGATAGGCAGGACCATTCGATGTATTTAACGGATCAGGAATTGGTTGATTTTGACAGGGACGGTTATCTGTTCATGCCGGGCAAGTTTTCGGCAGCGGAAGCAGCCCTGCTGAAACGGGAAGCAGACATCGTCTATGGGATGGAGCGAAAAGAAGTCTGGCGCGAAAGTTCGGGTGTGGCGCGAACCGCCTTTGCCGCCCATCGCTATAACGAAGGGTTCAGACGTTTGGGCGCCCACCCGCATCTGATCGAACCAGTTGAGCAGGTTCTCGATGGTCCCGTCTATATGCATCAATACAAAGTCAACGCAAAGGCAGCGTTTGATGGCGATGTTTGGCAGTGGCATCAGGATTACGGCACCTGGAAACGTGACGATGAGATGCCGGAGCCGCGCGCCATGAATATCGCCGTGTTCCTTGATGATGTGACAGCGGCCAATGGCCCGCTGCTACTCATCCCCGGCAGTCACAAGGTCGGCGTGGTGGAAGCCGGCCATGATTTGGAGACGACGTCATACCCGCTGTGGACACTTGGCCGCGACAAAGTGACGGAGCTGGCGGAGCGTGGCGGTTGTGTTGCACCAACGGGTCCGGCTGGCAGCATGTTGATGTTTTCATCCCTGATGGTGCATGCCAGCCCACCAAACATTTCGCCGTTTGGCCGGACCATCGTTTATTTATCACTGTGTCATGTAGACAATCATATCCGCGCCTTTAATAGAGACGAATGGATCGCACATCGTGAGTTTGATCCTATTCAGGCCCTGGATGTTGATTGCCTAACGGACCTGATCGCCGAACAAGAACAAGCTGCTGAATAGACGAGCAGCCCGAACAGCCTAGCCTCATCAAGGACGAAGAAATGCCCGATACAGTGCGGATGACCCTGGATGAAATACGTGACCTCTCGGCGCAGGTTTTTGTAGCGAACGGGATGTCCCAATCAAATGCCGATATTATTGCCGGTGTTGTGACATCAGCAGAGGCTGATGGCACACATTCCCACGGCCTGTTCCGGGTGCCGGGATATGTCGCCTGTATGAAGAATGGCCGGGTTGACGGCCACGCGGTGCCGGCGGTTTTGGATACCGCGCCTGGCCTTGTCTCCGTTGATACCAAAAGCGGGTTTTCCCCACCGGCAGTCGTCGCCGGCCGATCATTGGCGATTGAAAAGACAAAATCCCAGGGGATTGCCGCCATGGGCTTGCGCAACAACGGGAATCTGAACGCGCTTTGGTGGGATGTGGAACAATTTGCCACAGCTGGATTAATCGCCATAGCAATGTCCACCACGCGGTCCCTGGTCGCACCGTGGGGCGGCGACACATCGCTGTTCGGCACCGATCCAATTGCCTTTGCCTGTCCGCGCGCCGACAAGCCACCCATGGGGTTTGATTTCGCGACAAGTGCGGCGGCACGCGGTGAAATTATGGTCGCAGCACGTGAAGGGCACGATATACCCGAAGGTTGGGCCCTCGACAAACATGGTAACCCAACAACCGATGCCAATGCCGCCCTTGAGGGGGTACAGCTGCCCTTTGGCGAACATAAGGGCAATGCGATCATTTTGATGGTGGAGTTGTTGGCGGCGGGCCTGACGGGCGGCAATTTCTGTTTCGAGGCGGATGAACAAGCATTGGAATTCGGCGCGATTGACGGCGGCCCTTCCAATGCTGGTGAGATCATTATCCTGATGGATCCGTCGGGATACCATGACTCGTTTCTTGAGAGGATCGAAGGTTTGTTTGAGCGCATCCTCGCGCAGGAGGGCACCCGTATTCCAGGCGACCGCCGGTACGCCAGCCGTGCCCGCGCGCACGAGGACGGTGTGAATTGCCCGGCCAATTTGCACAACCAGATATTGGCAATGAAGGCGGGATAGAGGGGAGAGGTCATGGCGGACATCATCATTATTGGCGGCAGCATTATGGGCTCCTCCATCGCCTATCATCTGGCGATGACCGGGCGGGCCGGCGATATTTGCGTTATTGAGCCGGACCCCAGTTATGAATGGGCCGCCGCGCCGCGTTCATCGGGTGGTGTGCGGTTGATGCATGGCCTGCCCGAAAATATTGAAATGTCCCTCTATGGGCGTGAGGTCTATAAGGATTTTGCCCGTCTAATGGATGTGGATGGTCAGCCAGGCAGTTTCGACTTTCTTGAACATGGCTATCTTTATCTTGCCGCAGGTGCGGCCCAGGTTTCCGTGGCTGAGGAAAGCTGGCGCATTCAAACCGCACACGGCGCGCCCAATAAAATGTTGGACAGGGATGCCTTAGCGTCGCGGTTTCCCTCCATGAATGTGAGCGATATTGATGCCGCGATACACGGACCGCAAGATGGCTTTATCGACCCCAACGCCGCCGTGCTGGGGTTTCGCCGCAAGGCAATCAGCCTTGGCGTCAAATATATCCAGGACAAAGTCGTTGATATCGACGTCAGTGGCGGCTTGGCGCGCGCGGTCATATTGCAATCGGGGGTCCGGGTGCCAGGCGATATCGTGATCAATGTCGCAGGCGCCTGGGCACCGGAAATCTGCGCCATGGTCGGCATGTCGGTGCCGGTGAAACCCCTTAGCCGAAATACATTCTACTTCGAAATTCGCGGTGAAATCGAAACCATGCCCCTGACAAAAGATCCAGCCGGCGTCGCTTTCCGACAGGAAGGCGGCGGTTTCACGGGTGGTCTGACGGATATGAACGTGCCCTTCGGTTTTGACTGGGAGGTCTATCACGATAAGTTCGAGACGGACTTCTGGCCGGTATTAGCGCATCGGATACCTGCGTTCGAGGCCCTGCAGGTCAAGCGGGGCTGGGCCGGGCATTACGCCTATAACCACATGGATGGCAACACAATTATCGGCAAATGGATCGGCGGGTTGGACAATTTCTATATCGCGACCGGGTTCACAGGTGCCGGATTACAAAAAGGCCCGGCGATCGGGCGTGCCATGACCGAACTGCTCCTCGACGGCGGTTATCAGACAATCGATTTATCGCGCATGTCCTATCAACGGGTCATCGACGAGGCGCCGTTGATGGAAATTGGTTTCTCGGCCTAAGCGCACTCATCGCCGGGCGGACGGTGTTAAATACTTTTGCCGCCGTCAATATCAAGGCTGATGCCGGTCAGGAAACTGGCTTTGTCCGAGGCGAGATATACCATGGCATTTGCGACGTCGTCAGGATCGGTCATTCGACGCAACGGTATGTCAGATGTAAAAAACTTGCGTTGCTCATCCGTCATTGCATCCTGGCCAGTGACGGATTTAAAAAAGTCCGTTTCAGATGCCACTGGGCACAGGCAGTTCACGCGAATTTTGAAACGTGCCAACTCAACCGCCAACGCCCGCGTCATGACAACGACCGCGCCTTTCGCTGAATTATAGGCAGCACTTTTTGGCCGGGGGCTTTTCGCACCGATGGAGGCGGTATTCAGGATCACGCCGCCACCATTTTCAGTCATAACCGGTACGGCGCATTGGACGCCGTAAAATACGCTTTTGGTATTCAGATTGAAGATGAAGTCATACTGTTCTTCGCTCATTTCATGCAGGAATTGCGGCGGATGGCCTCCACCGGCGTTATTGATCAACACATCGACAGTGCCGAATTGCTTAACGGCAGTATCCACCATATTTTGTACGGCGTCGCGATTGGTCACATCTGTAGTAACTGCGACCGTTGTCCCAGGCGCAGCCGCTACGCTTTCGACAATGTCTACCAGTGACCCCTCGTTTATATCAGCGGCAATAACGTTCGCGCCCTCGTCCACGAACTTCCGCACGGCGGCAGCACCAAAGCCAGAGCCGGCACCGGTTATGATCACAACCTTATCTTTGAATTCCATATTGGTTTTTCCCTACGCTTCCATAAGTCTTGATCTGAATTAAATTCGCGACCATGCGGTCAGCGTCCAAGCTTACAGGTCTGCATCACCGACGAACAGACGATACGGTATTGTGGAAACCTGACAGAATATCCACATCCAAATCTGCGCCGACCTGCGGGATGCCATGGACTTGGAGGCCTGACCCTCGACCCAGCGCCGACGCAAGCGACGAACTAATATTGTTGCAGGTGCCGCAGCCTCGAAACTGGTTGGGCTAGCGGCCGAAAAGCAGCGGGGGCTGATCTTCCATAGAAGACCAACCCCCTTGATAACCAGCAACAGCTTGGTAGATTTACCAGGCCGTATGCTTTTGTGCTTCGGCCCGGCCGACGACCATGTGATGCACCTCATCAGGGCCATCCGCAAAGCGCAGGTGCCGTTGATGATGATACATATCGGGCAGCGGAGACCAATGGGAAATACCCATGGCGCCGTGGATCTGCATCGCCTGATCAATGATCAGACATACCTTTTCAGGCACCATGGCCTTGACGGCGGAGACATAGACCCGGGCTTCTTTGTTACCGAGGACGTCCATGGCTTTCGCAGCTTGCAGGACCATCAGGCGCATGGCATCGATTTCGATACGGGCGCGGGAGATGATCTCCAGGTTCTTGCCCAGCTTCAACAGCGTCTTCCCGAACGCTTCGCGACTGCCCGCGCGCTTGACCATCAATTCCAGGGCCTTTTCCGCCTGACCGAGGGAACGCATGCAGTGATGGATGCGACCCGGGCCAAGACGGACTTGAGAGATCTCAAAGCCACGGCCTTCACCCAGCAGCATGTTTGCCTCCGGCACCCGCACATTGTTAAACCTGATGTGCATATGGCCGCGCGGTGCATGGTCTTGGCCGAACACGCGCATGCCTTCGACCATTTCAACACCGGGGGTGCCGATGGGCACCAGGATTTGCGACTGCTGCTTGGACGGTGCTGCATTGGGGGACGTTTTGACCATGGTGATCATGATCTTGCAACGGGGATCGCCGGCACCTGAAATATAAAATTTCTCGCCGTTGATGACCCATTCGCCGTTTTCAAGCACGGCGGAGGTTGCAATGTTTTTGGCATCGGATGACGCCACGCCCGGCTCTGTCATGGCATAGGCGGAGCGGATCTCGCCATCCAGCAGGGGCTGTAGCCATTCTTCCTTTTGCTCCGGCGTGCCCACACGCTCCAACACTTCCATATTGCCCGTGTCAGGTGCGCTGCAGTTCAGGGATTCTGAGGCAAGGGTATATTTGCCCAACTCAGTAGCAATGTAAGCATAGTCCAGATTGTTCAGGCCCTGGCCCGTTTCGGCATCCGGCAGGAAGAAATTCCACAGCCCGGCCTCCTTGGCCTTTCGCTTGGCGCCTTCGATAAGTTCCGTCTGCCTAGGGTGCCATGTCCAGCGGTCTTCCTTACCTTCATTGAGGGCATGAAACTCCTCCTCAATAGGGGCGACGTTCTCTTCAATGTGCTTTTTCAGGGCATAGAGCAAGGGTCGGGATTCTTCCGACATCGCCAAATTAAATAGGTCTTTATCCTGTTCGGACATCTTATACAGCCTCATAATTGTGATTTCAGTTGGCGCGATCCTCCATTTGTTGCCCCTCCTTGTCAATGTCCATCACCACGGCCAGCCTATAGCAGGCATCCCGGCCTATACCACTGGCCTATTCCGTTAGGTGGGGTTCGTGATATGAACCAACCATGACAGACACATCGCAAGAACAGACGCCCGGCACACCTGATTGGTTTCAAAAGGCTATTGAGCAACCGACGAATTCTCGTTTTGTTGATGTTGAGGGATGTTCCATCCACTATTTGACCTGGTTTAACGGCAAGACGGATGATGAACGCCCGGGCCTATTGTTCATTCACGGCGGCGGGGCGCACGCCAATTGGTGGCGGTTCATAGCGCCCTATTTCACCGAGGCCTATCGGGTAGCCGCCATTGACCTGTCCGGCATGGGGGACAGCGGCGCGCGGGAAACCTATTTGCCCGAAACGTGGGCGGCGGAGGTCGGCGCGGTGCTGGATGATGCCCAACTAGGGCCCCTGCCTGTCGTTGTGGGCCATAGCTTTGGCGGATTTATTGCCATGAAATACGGCGCAGAATTTGGGGAAAGCTTAGCGGGGACAGTGATCGTGGATAGCCCGGTCCAGGATCCCGATGACATTCCCCTGCCCAAGCCCGATGTCCCCCTGCAAACCGGGCCTAATATTTATCCCGATCAGGCCACGGCCCAGGGCCGCTTTCGCCTGATGCCGCCGCAGCCCTGCGATAACGCCTTCATCACGGATTTCATCGCGCGCACTTCCATCAAGCCCTTGGATGGCGGTTGGTCCTGGAAGTTCGATTTTAAGGTCATGGGCTCCCGCCGATTTGGGGAGCCCTATCGTGAAGAGCTGAAGGCCCTGAAATGCCGCGCAGCTTTGATCCATGGGGAAAACAGCGCCATCGTGTCGCGTCGGACCGTGGCTTACATGTCATCCATCATGGGCCCAAAGGCCCCGGTGGTTGAGGTACCGGAAGCCTACCACCACGTCATGCTGGATCAACCCCTGGCCTTTATCGCCACATTGCGCGCTATTCTCGATGGCTGGACCCGAGATCCCATTTAGGCAATTTACTTTAGCTCAGCAAACGCCGGAAATGGGCCAAAGTTCTTTCTCTCGCCGGCGCTGCGGCTGCTTCGCTATAGGGGGGATAACCCTGGCGATTAAAGCCATGCTCGGCACCAGGGTAAATGTGGATATCAACATTATCCCACGCCCCCATGCGGGCCTGGATTGCGGCAACGGCGTCTTCCGGCACATGGGGGTCGATGCCTGCAAAATGCATCAGGATGGGGCAGTTCATATTATCCGCCTCGTCCAGAAATTCATCGATTTGCACACCGTAATAGCTGACGGCAGCGTCTATTTTGTGCCGCACGCATGACAGATAAGTAAACTTACCGCCCAGGCAAAAGCCCATGACACCGACTTTGCCCGTACAATCCGCCCGCGCCCGCAGGGCATCGACCGTATCGCCCAGATCATCGGTATATTGATCCGTATCCTGGGCCGCGCGCAACGCCCGGGCCTTGGCCTGGCCCTCGTCCGTGTAGGGGAGATAGTTGCCCGCTTCCTCACGCCAATAGATATCCGGCGCGATAACCGTGAAACCTTCGGCGGCATAGCCATCGGCTACGCTACGAATATGGTCATTGGTATTATAAACTTCCGGCAGCAGAACGATGCCCGGTGCCGGAACGGTCGCTGGTAGCGCCAAATAAGCTGCAAACGCGCCGCCGTCCCGCGCCGTAATCTCGATGTCCTGTCCCATACACTCTCTCCCCTGAATTAAATGTAGGGAAGCCACTTCATCCCTGCCATGTGCTCCATTAGACTAGGGCGTAGACATATACGTCGCAATGCAAACAAAGGAATTTTTATGGCCGCCTTTTATGAACTTCGTCAGTACAAAGTACGTCCGGGTAAAATGGACGAATGGCTCGAGATAATGGAAGGTGAAATTATTCCCTTTCAGGTCGAAATGGGCATGGTCATCACCGGCAGCTTCCAG
>JAPKBD010000139.1 GCA_028824965.1 Alphaproteobacteria bacterium
TGAGAGCCACTTATAAATCGAACCCAAACTGTTCAAACAAACCGAGCCACCTCTATAATAGGGCATGCGATCATCGTCGCGCTTGGCGCTAATTCGATCTGCTGCATCCAGTGTCGTTGTTTGCATATAAGCCATAATAAGGATCTTTCCTGTGCATCTCTTAATAACAATTAAAGATTAGCCGCCAAATCTTAACGTTTGGTAAAAGGCAGGCATTGCATCGGGTAGAATTCAAAATAAGGGCATTATTGGGAGATTTGGGTTATGTGTTACAAAGTTGTCAGTATGGAAGTGAAGGGTCGATGATTATGAGTGTCGGGTGGCGTAGGGCGTTCAGTAAGTTTGTTGGATTTCTTGCAGTTTTCTTTCTGACCGCGGCGGTGACGGGTTCGGCGGGGGCTATTAGCCTGAACCCCATTACCGCGATTAAGGGCGCTGTTGAGGCTGCGCTGGAAGATCGCAGTGCGGATGACATTGGAGTGGATTTGAAGCTTAAGGCTGTGATCGTGGCAGAGGTTGTCGAAAAGATGACCGACGACGTCATCTCCATCGGGGTTGATGTGTATGAACAGGATGTAATGTTGACCGGTGCGGTCGACAACGCCCTAATCAGGGCACGCGCCGGACAATTGGTTGCCGCCATCGAGGGGATAAAAAAGCTCCACAACGAAATTCTGATTATCAAGCCTTTGGATAAAGATAAGGGCGCGGTCGAGAATTTTGTCGATGACACGGTTATCGAAACCAAAATCAATGCCCTGTTGCTGGATGCAACTGGGGTCAATGTCACGAACTTTCGCTACCGCTCCATCAACGGCAATGTCTTCCTGTTCGGGCGGGCGTTCTCGGCCAAGGAAAAGCAAAAGGCGACAGCTGTAGCGCGGGATGTTGAGAACGTCAAAAGCGTCAAAAATTTGGCAAAGGTACGGGCAAAAAAATAACTCCGTCGCTCTATCGCGGAGGGATGTGTACCATTAAGGCTTGCGGCATTTCAATGGACGGATTGTGAGGAAATAGGATAAATGGAAAATTTCACACCAATTCCCAGCTTTATTGGCGGTTTGCTCATCGGCTTGTCTGCCGTGATCCTGCTTCTCGGCCAGGGGCGTCTTGCCGGTATCAGTGGAATTTTGGGCGGGCTATTGAGCGCCGGCTCCGGTGATCGTCCGTGGCGTCTGCTGTTTTTCATTGGATTAATCGCGGGTGCCGCTGGCTATGCCATGCTTGGTGGGGATATCAGCACGGTGGATATCAATCCTTTCCGACTTTCCGGCAATACCCAGATGACCGTCTTGTTGTTGGGGGGGCTGTTGGTCGGTTTCGGTACGCAAATGGGTTCGGGCTGTACGTCCGGCCATGGGATCTGTGGTTTGGGCCGCTTTTCCGTGCGTTCATTGGTTGCCACGGGCACCTTTATGGCGACGGCGGGCTTAACAGTCGTTCTCGTTCGTTATGTCTTTGGGGGTGCGTGACATGGCAAACCTAGTCTCGATAATAAGCGGCGTCATATTTGGCCTGGGCCTGGCGATCTCCGGCATGATCAACCCGGCCAAAGTGATCGGCTTCCTGGATATCTTCGGAAACTGGGATCCGTCTCTCGCCTTTGTTATGGGCGGAGGCGTTGGTGTGACCGCCATTTCCTTTCGCCTGATCTTGAAACGTTCCACGCCGTTGTTTGGTGGCAGCTTTCACCTGCCCACAGCAAGCGACCTGGACGGCCGCCTGCTGGGCGGTGCCGCCATATTTGGGATCGGCTGGGGCCTGTCCGGACTATGCCCCGGACCGGCCTTTGCCTCCCTGGCGTATCTGGACCCGAAAATTGGTCTTTTCGTCGTGGCATTGATTGTCGGCAGCTATTTGGCCCGTTTTATCCAGGCCCGGGCATAGCCCGCTGGTATAGTCTGCTATCAATCAAAGGTAACCACGCTGCGAATTGACTTGCCCGCATGCATCAGGTCAAAGGCGTCATTGATCTGATCCAGGGGCATTGTGTGGGTGATCAGATCATCGATGTTGATCTTGCCGTCCATGTACCAATCAACAATTTGCGGCACATCTGTGCGCCCCTTGGCGCCGCCAAATGCGGTGCCCTTCCAGGTCCGCCCGGTAACCAGTTGGAAAGGCCGGGTGCTGATCTCCTGACCAGAACCTGCAACACCGATGATGATGCTTTCGCCCCAGCCCTTGTGACAACATTCCAGCGCCTGGCGCATGATGTCCACGTTGCCGATACACTCGAACGAATAGTCGGCACCGCCGCCCGTTAATTCCACCAAATGGGCAACCAGATCTCCCTCAACCTCGTTCGGATTAACAAAATGGGTCATGCCGAATTTCTCAGCCAGGGGCTGCTTTGAGGGGTTGGTGTCAACGCCGATAATCATATTGGCCCCGACCATGCGCGCGCCTTGCAGCACGTTCAGGCCAATGCCGCCCAAACCGAACACCACAACGTTGGCGCCGGCCTCAACCTTGGCCGTGTTGATCACCGCACCAATGCCCGTGGTCACGCCACAGCCGATATAACAAACTTTGTCGAACGGGGCATCCTTGCGGATTTTCGCCAGGGCGATTTCCGGTACCACTGAATATTGTGCAAATGTGGACGTACCCATGTAGTGAAAAACCTGTTCACCGCCCAAGGAAAAGCGCGAGGTGCCATCGGGCATCAGGCCCTGACCCTGGGTTTCACGGATGGCACCGCACAGATTGGTCTTGCCCGACGTGCAGAAATCACATTGACGACATTCCGGCGTATAGAGCGGGATAACATGATCCCCCGGCACCAATGATGTCACGCCCGCGCCAACCTCAACCACCACGCCGGCACCTTCATGGCCCAGAATGGCGGGGAACAAACCTTCGGGATCGTCGCCAGACAGGGTGAATGCGTCTGTATGGCAGACGCCGCTGGCCTTCATCTCCACCAGGCATTCACCTGCACGGGGACCGTCCAATAGAACCGTTTCGATTGTTAACGGCGCACCAGCCTTGTGCGCCACGGCTGCCCGTACATCCATAACTTTATCTCCCTACATTCGTATTTGACGAAACTGGACCAAACTTTACCCCATTGTAGCAGGCGGGATAGTACCGGGTCGATGTACGATATACGGTCTTTCAAGCAAAATGCCTGATAGCGAGAATTTTTTAACCCCCATTAATGAGCGCAATGCCACACCAATAAATTATCATTCTTCTAGGTGCCTACCCGAAGAGCGGGCTTGCGTACTTTTGGTCGATTGTTGCCGCAGCTTACAAATATATTAGCAAACCCTGGAAAACTGTGATTGTGGAAAAAATATATGTAATGAAAGGATTAAGCTGCAAATAATGATAGTATTGAAATAATCGAATTTCTTGCTAAAGATAATAATGTAGTTTTTCCCGATAAAGCATCCTATAAAAACTTTATTAATAACTTTTTTCGGCATGTTAACCATTCATTATTACTAATAAGATTAGTATGTGGTCACTGGATAGACGACTGTTCCTATCTGGCGTGCTGAAGTTCTTTGAGTATCGTAGTTGTTACAAGTAACCGATCCAGCGTAATGTTTGAGTAAAGTTCATTTGGTCGGGAGCGGAAGGGCGAGCCAATAGTTCCGCGTAAATGTATCGTCGTTGTTTTTGTATCAGTGCTTGCCAGCGTATCGAACCGGCTTCCCGTCTCGACGGATAATGATGGGTAGCCCCGCTCCCGACCGATTGAAACATCGTGCCCTATCTTGGGGGGCCAGCCGAAAGGCTTTTCCGAAGGGGTTTTATCGAAAGGATTTTGTCATGTTTCGTCATATTGCCGCTGGTACCGCGATTGCAATCGCTGTCACTTTGACACCAAGCCTTGCCCAGGCGCAGCAATTGCTTTGTGGTGAGCGGGACAAAATTCTGACCAAACTTGGTACCGATTATGCTGAAAGCCAGGTTTCCCTGGGTCTGGCCAGCAATGGCAATTTGCTGGAAGTCATGGCATCCCCCGGCGGCACATGGACAATGATATTCACCAAGCCCGAGGGCGGATCCTGCATCCTCGCCACAGGCCGTTCATGGGAAAAGTTGACACCGGTGGCGAGCAATCCCACGCCGCCTCAAATACAGCCCGATATGCCCCTCGACATACCGTTCGAAATGTCGTCACACACGCCCGTAGAAATCCCCCACAGTTGAAGATAATGCCGGGACATGACCCTCGCCAAAACTTCAGGAATGCTTGAATTTCGGGTCTTCCTTAGCGAAAAAGGCGCGCACGCCTTCGTGGCCGTCGTCGCTGGCGAAAGTGCTTTCCATTAGTTCCAGGACCTGTTCGATGGCTTCGCCCTCGGGCAATTCAAATGATTGATCTATGGCTTTCTTGCAGGCGCGGAGCGCGATGTTCGGGCGTTCGGTTAAAGTGCCCGCCATTGCCAGGGCCATCGCGGTGGCCTCTCCTTTAGGGGCCAGACGGTTCACCAGACCCCATTCAAGGGCCAGGGCAGCCGAGATGGGTTCGCCCAGAAACATCATTTCCTTGGCCCGGGCCGGCCCGATCCGTTTCGTTACCCGCAATGTCCCGCCTGATCCAGGGAAGACGCCTAGCTTTATTTCCGGCAGGCTGAGTTTTACAGTCTCATCCGCCACGATCAGATCGCAACAAACAGCCAACTCCAACCCACCCCCATAGGCCAGGCCGTTCAGGGCGGCGATGGTTGGTTTCGGGAACTTGTCCAGCTTCACCATGGTTTCGTTTTCAAACCGCAGCTTCTTTTCCACCACCGTGCCCTCCGCCAGATAGCTGGGGAATTCGGAGATGTCGGAACCCGCGCTAAAAGCCTTATCGCCCGCGCCGCGCACGACGAGGACCAGGACATTGTCGTCAACGGCCAAATCGTCCAGGGTGGTATTCAACTGTTGGGTTGAGGCCAAGGTCGCCAGGTTCAGGGGCGGGTTGTTGAGGGTCAATAATGCGATGCCGTTGGTGATCTCAATTTTGACTTGGTCTGCCATGCCAGTAGCCCTGTTCTGTAAAATCTGTGCGGGTAAGGTGTTGATCATTGCAGGCAACGCGGCGCATAACAATGGGCTACTGGGGGGCAACAGGGAAGGATATGTGCCATGGATCAGGACGGAAAAGTGTTCCGCATCGGGGATTATGAGATCGACATCATCGTCCATGGCTTTCCCGGCAAATCTGTTTGCCATGGCTCTCTTGGTTTCTCAACAATCGCGTTGATCAGTCACAAGGATCGTATAGCACTTGTGGATGTAGGATCATTCGGGCAGCGGTCTTTGCTGCAGGAACAATTGGCCGAACGAGGCCTGAAGCCCAACGATATCACGGATGTTCTGTTGACCCATTCCCACTATGACCACTCTGTCAATTGGCCCCTGTTTCGTCATGCCAGGATCGCGATTGGTGGGGCGGAGCTGGATTGGTCATTACAGCAGCCCTGGGGGGAGACGGTCGTGCCGGAATTTTATATGCAGGAATTGGCGAAATGGCCGACCTTGCAAAAAGTCGGTGATGGCGATGAGGTCTTTCCCGGTATCACGGCACACATGAGCCCAGGACATACGCCCGGCAGCTTGGTTTTCGTTCTTGATACGGGGGAGGGGGATATGATCTTCACCGGCGATGCCTGTAAGAACCGGGCGGAACTGCTCTCCCGCGCTGCAGACATGACCTACGATGCAGCCGCGACCCAAGCCACTATTGAGGGGATTTGGGCCCTCTGGTCCGCCAGGCCTGGCAATATTCTGGTGCCCGGCCACGACCTGCCCATGGTGTTGGAGGATGGGGTCCCCCGCTACCTGGGCACCCGCGAAGCCGCCATCCGCGCCTGGTACGCCGAGGATTTGAACCAAACCACGATAATCTCGTTATTGCCCGATAACGAAGCTGTCGCGAGAAGTGCGGCTGAATGAACGGGCTGCTTGGCCCTATCCCATGACCCTAATTTTTCGCCAGGCTTTTACCTGCTGAATGTAAATCGGCGCAGGCTTCGTCCAAGCGTTCAACGACGCTAAGTTCGCCTTGGCGCAACCATTTGCGGGGGTCATAGACTGATTTGTAGGGTTTATCATCATCGGGATCGATCTGGTGTGAGAACGCCCGCGGGGTTTTCTCAACATAGGCACCGACGGCTGTCGCGAAGGCGAACTGTGTGTCCGTATCGATGTTCATCTTGATCACGCCGTAGCCGATGGCTTCTTCAATTTTGGCCTTTTCCGAGCCGGAACCGCCGTGGAAGACCAGATCCAGCGGATTGGCCTTGGTGTCGCGGCTTTGGGAAATAAGTTCCTGGCTGTTTTTCAGGATCTCCGGTCGCAGGTGAACGTTGCCCGGTTTGTAGACCCCGTGCACGTTGCCGAATGAGGCGGCGACGGAAAAATGCCCGATAGGGGACAGCAGATCATAGGCCTGTAGAACGTCATCGGGCTGGGTGTAGAGTTTCGGGTTATCGTGGAAGTCTTCATCAGAGCCCACGCCGTCTTCCTCACCGCCCGTGACACCCAACTCAATCTCCAGGCTCATCTCCAACGGCACGAGTTTTTTCAGATACTCCGCACAGGTGGACAAGTTATCCTCCAACGCCTCTTCCGATAGATCCAGCATATGTGAGGAATAGAGGGGACGACCGTTCGCCTTGTAATAGGCCGCGCCTGCGTCAATTAGTCCGTCAATCCAGGGCAGCAATTTCCGGTTTGCATGGTCCGTGTGCAGGACGACGCAGATGCCGTAATATTCCGCCAACAGATGCACATGGTTGGCTGCGGCGACCCCGCCCACCACCTTTGCCGTATCGCCGTCTGCCAAGCCTTGGCCGGCCATGAACTGGGCCCCGCCGTTGGAAAGCTGGATGATAATATCAGAGGAATTGTTCGCAGCCGCTTCCATCACTGCGTTGATGGAGTTGGAACCCACCACATTAACCGCCGGCAATGCATAACCCCCGTCCTTGCAGCTTTGCAGCAGCTCCTTGTACGTTTCGCCATAGACGACGCCGGGTTTCATTTTCGACATGATGCTATTTTCCTCTTATTGATCGTGCGGTGGGATGCACGCTAACATATTTAGGTAAGAATATCTGGCTACTGGTAATAAAATACCAATGACAACGCCAACAGTGTTGCAGCCCAAAGAACCATACTGCCCGTGGGCCAGGTTCGCGCCAGAATGCCCCGGGGGCCGGACGTTTGGACAATGCGGCGGATCAGGGCGCCCAGTAACGCCTTGAAATCGCCGGTCATCAACGACCAGACTTCGCCGCCCACTTTAAACATCCCCTTCACCAGCCTGGGCGCAATCCAGCGGTAGCTGAAATCAAAGTCGAGCACGGTGGAGCGCAGTTCCGGTGGGTAGAGGCCGGTTCTTTGTAAAACCGCGAAGGCCAGGCCGGAGAAGACCAAAAGCTGCAGGGTCGTGACCACGTGCGAAGTCGTGTAGGGCGCATAATCCACGGGGAAGGGAAGCAGGGCATACAAGGGTGCCGGATAAACGCCGATGCCAATGCAGAGGAATGCCGCCAAGCCCATCGCCAGCAACATATTAAAGGGCGCTTCTTTCGGCCGCTTGCCGGAATCATGAGCGAAAAAGGCAAAGAACGGAATTTTGATGCCCGAGTGGTGAAACACACCGGCGGAGGCGAATAGCAGCACCAGAAAGGGGATCAGATAGCCTTCCTCGGCGACGGAGGTCAGGATCATGGATTTGGTGACAAACCCGCTGAACAGAGGGAAGGCGGAGATGGAGGCGCCGCCGACGATGCAAAAGCCAGTGGTCCAGGGCATAGTCTTGTATAGCCCGCCCAGCTCCGACCCCTTGGCGGTGCCGGTCCGATACAGCACCGCGCCCATGGTCATGAACAACAGCGCCTTGTAGATAATATGGGCAAAGGCATGGCTGACCGCGCCGTTAATGGCCAGGGTGGAGCCAATACCTACCCCCACCACCATGAAACCCAGTTGATTGTTCAGGCTATAGGCCAGAACACGGCGTAAATCGTTCTCGATCACAGCAAAGAAAATAGGGAAGGCGGTCATGGTGACGCCAATCCAGATCAGCACTTCCGTACCTGCAAAACCCCGTGCCAGGGCATAGACCGCCAGTTTGGTGGTGAAGGCGGAGAGGAAAACCGTCCCCGTGACCGTCGCCTCTGGATAGCCATCCTGCAACCAGTTGTGCACCATGGGGAAGGCGCATTTGATGCCAAAGGCCAGCATGATGAAAAGGCCGCCCGGGCTGTCCAGGCCGATGTTATTGAAGTCGACGTTGCCTGTCGCAGTGGCGTACATCGCGATACCCGTCAGCAGTAAAATGCCCGAGACCAGGTAAATCAACAGGCAGCGCAATCCGGCCTTGAAGGAACGATCTGTTCGTGCCGCCCATATTATGAAAACAGAGGCGACTGCGGCCAGTTCCCAGTAAAAGAACAAGGTAATCAAATCACCGGCAAAGGTGGCACCGATGGCTGCACCCACATAGATCAGGGCGGTGGATTTCTCCATCCCGTCGTCGTTGTGCCAGGCGAATATAACACCCAAGATCGCGGCGATATAAAAGATATAGCCAAAGATCAGGCTGAGTTTGTCAACGCGCACATGGGTCTGCTCAAACCCGAAAGAGGACATGGCACCGAATGTCCCCGTATCGAGCATGATCAGTTGCAGAATGCCCAGCAGCGGCAGGATCAAGGTATACGCCGAACGTACGTTCCCTTTCAGGAACGGCACCAATACGGCACCGCCAATCAGCAACAGGCCGGGTGGGAACTCAGCGATCATAATAGTCCTCATCGCGCATCAGAAGCTTGCGCAATTCCCGCGCCGTCAGTACCAACGCAAAAGATACCGAAAATCCGAAAAATCCAAAAAAGCCGAACCAATGT
This sequence comes from Alphaproteobacteria bacterium, assembly GCA_028824965.1. Lineage (GTDB taxonomy): Bacteria > Pseudomonadota > Alphaproteobacteria. The sequence continues at coordinate 8,865 of JAPKBD010000139.1, forward strand.
TCAAACTCGTAAACTACGTGCTTTTCATAAAAAAGGTCCGCCAAGGTCAACAGGACGCACAAGGTGACCAGGGCCCAGAACAGCTTGTAGACATTACGCATATCGTCCAGCCAATAGCGTTTGCCGTTTTTAGTCGCGCTGTTTTCGTCCGTGTTATGATTGTTAGAGGGGGCATCTGTCACGTCATATCCTCCTACTGGCTAACCAGGCGTGTGGCCAGTTCAACTGCCGGGCCAGGGAACAGGAACAACAATATGGTCGCGGCACCCGTTGTAACCAGGGCCACGACAATGGGCAGGGGCGCCTCGCCATGCCCTGGGCCGTGCTCATGGCCGTGACCAACGGGTGTTTCCGGTTTCAGAAAGGCGACGTAAACGATGGGCAGGAAATAGGCGGCATTCAATAGGGTTGAGCAGAGGATCACGGCAACGGCGAACCATTGTTCCACGTCTACCGCACCTTGCAGCATGTACCATTTCGACAGGAAGCCAGCGGCAGGGGGCAGGCCGATCATGGATATGGCACCAATGGCAAAGGCCCCCATTGTCCAGGGCATACGCCTGCCGATGCCATCCAGTTCCGAGACTTTGGTTTTATGGGCCGCCGTATAAATAGCGCCTGCTGCCATGAACAAAGTGATCTTGCCAAAAGCATGCACGGCCACATGCAGTGCTGCGCCCATGGTTGAGATGGGCGATAGGATAAACGCCGCCATGATCACATAGGATAGTTGGCTGACCGTTGAATAGGCCAGTCGGCGCTTCAGGTTGTCCTGGCGCAGGGCGATGATGGATGCCGCAAGAATTGTGAAGCCGGCCAGATAAAGCACCACATCCGCCATGAACAGGTTCTGCAGATAGTCGATGCCAAAAATATAGACAGAAACTTTGACCACAGTAAAAACGCCGGCCTTGACCACGGCAACCGCGTGCAGCAGGGCGCTGACTGGGGTAGGGGCCACCATGGCGGCGGGTAGCCAACGGTGCATGGGCATCAAGGCAGCCTTGCCGATGCCGTAGACAAACAGAATTAATAACAGGCCGCCGATCACGGGTTCCACTTTGCCCGCCATGACGCCACCCGGCGTGAAGGTGATGCTGCCCGCCAAAACCCAGGTGGCGATGATCGCGGGCAACAATAGAACGACGGAGCTGCCGATCAGAATACCCAGATAGGTCCGCCCGGCCTTTCGCGCCTCATCGTTTTTATGGTGCGTCACCAATGGATAGGTGGACAGGGTCAGGACTTCATAGCAGATGAATAATGTGAACAGGTTTTCAGCAAACGCCAGGGCGATGGTGGCTGAAATTGCAATGGCGAAACAGACATAGAATCTTGTCTGGCGCGGCTCGTTGTTGCCACGCATATAACCGATGGAGAAGACGGAACTGACGATCCACAAGAACGATGCCACGCAGGCAAAGATCATGCCCAGGGGCTCCACCGCAAAGGCAATGTTCAGGCCTTCTACGGGCGCGATCAAATCCAGGCGCACAGGCAGCCCGGCCAGGACCAGGGGCAGGATGGCCAGCACCACGATCAATAAGGATACGGCGCTGACCAGGGTAATCGCCTCCCGCTGGTTGGGGCTTTTGCCCACAATCCATATAGACAAGGCCGCGAATAGAGGCAGGCAGACGGCCAGTAGGATCAAGGTGCCGCCCATCATTGGCCGATCCCCTGCATAAGCAGGTTGGCGGCATTCTCCGCCATCGAAACAGGCACGCGTGTATCAATGCCGAAATAGATATTCGCACCTGCCAGCAAAAGGGTGGGTAT
>JAPKBD010000140.1 GCA_028824965.1 Alphaproteobacteria bacterium
GATGGATCCTAGCGTCACTGCCTAATATTAATGGGTAAAATTGAACAGGTCTTAATCGATGGGTCCTCAGCATAACTATCCCACACTAAGCCAGAATTTGCTATATTTCTAGCTGAGCTATGCCCGAAAGTTAGTGATGGCGATTTCAGGCGGCGTGTTTGATTTGTTTGATGCCGTCCCTGAATGGCACTCCCTTGATGACCTTGGCGAGGTGGCTTGATCCGTCCAGCTTCCGCCATTTTGCTTTGGCCAACAAGATCAGCTTGAAGAGCATGGTCAGCGTCGTCTTGCGTGACAAGCATCCCCTGGTCTTCACGGTTCGAAGGCGCACGGTGGCGAAAGTACTTTCAATGGGGTTTGAGGTGCGCACATGCTTCCAGTGTTAGGCGGGAAAACCATAAAATGTCAGCAACACATCGCGGTCCTTTTTGAGACATTGGACGGCCTTGTCATATTTGCCGCCATGGGCCGAGAGGTAATTAATCGAAGGCTTTCCCGGCGTCGCCCTTCGTCTCCGACATCCAGATATAGTGCAGATGCCCCTTGGCCCTGGCTTGCAGGCTTTTGGGCATCTTGTTCAGCACGTCGGCGGTCTTGTGAACCCAGCAACGTTGTTCCTGAGCCTGCCCGTGAACCTGGCGCAGGGCCTTCCAAAAGCCCAGTGCGCCGTCACCCACCGCTAGTTCCGGATACTGTTCAAGGCTGCGCCGTTTCAGGTCAAGCAGAAGTCCTTTCCAGCTTTGCTCGCTTTCACGATAACCATCCATCAAACCAATGATGTCCTTATGGCCGTTGGCATCGACAGCGTCGTTCAGTCGTCTTGTGATGTCCTGACGGAGACAGCAAAAGGCAAGGGTTTAAGCTTCACAACCGCAATTGATAAAAATTTACCGGAAATTCGTGCAGATTTGCGCGCGACACGGCAAATTCTGCTTAATCTGCTTTCAAACGCCGTCAAGTTCACACCAAGCGGTGGCGAGGTGCATGTGCGGGCCTCTCATGGTTCCAACAATGATATTGTTATTTCGGTTTCCGACACCGGCCCAGGCATTGCCACAGAAGACCTGGACAAAATATTAATGCCGTTTACCCAGGCCGGTGCCAATGGCACCTCCGGTGAAAGCGGCACCGGCCTGGGGCTTTCCATCGTCAATTCCCTGATCGACCTGCAAGGCGGCACCCTTAAGATTGAGAGTAACATCGGTGAAGGAACGTGCGTAACCGTGCACTTCCCAAAAACCGGCGCTGCTAAAGTGTCTGTGCTAAACAGTTAGTCCTACCTACAGCGCCACTTCAATCAAATAAGGCCCATCGCTGTGCAGGCCCGTATCGAAGGCGTTGGCCAGTTCTTCGGCATCCGTAACCCTGACCGCATCGACGCCCATGCCTTTTGACATGGCGACCCAGTCCAGATTGGGGCGGTCAATGGACAACATATCGACGGCACGGGGACCGGGGTTTTGCACACCCACATTGGTCAATTCCCCACGCAGAATATTGTAAGTGCCATTGGCGAAGACCATCACAGTGACGTCCAGATTTTCCCGCGCCATGGTCCACAGGGACTGTATCGTGTACATGCAGCTGCCATCCCCTTCCAACGCGATGACCTTACGGTCAGGACAGGCGATAGCTGCCCCGACGGCGACCGGCAGGCCATAGCCGATGGAGCCGCCCCGGTTATTAATCCAGTCGTGCGGTGGCGCACCTGCGGTGACGGGAAAAAATTCCCGCCCTGTGGTGACACTTTCATCAACCACGATAGCACCTTCGGGCAACATGGCACCAAGGACGGCGGCGATGGCCTCCTTGGTAATTTCGCCTCTGGGCAAGGCTGGCCGATGGGGTTGAGCCACACCCGCGGGCTCCATATCCAGGCAATCTAGTTCAATGGCTAATGCTTCCAGGGCGGCCTCAATATCCTCATCCGTGCTAACTAACTGGGTCGACTGGGAGTCTGGATCAACCAGCAGACTGGGCTTATCCGGATAGGCGAAAAACGCCACCGGCTCCCGCGCGCCGACCAGAACCAGATTGCCGGCCTTTTTCATGACCTCAAGGGCCAGTTCCACCACATAGGGAATGCGCTCAACCTGAACCCGGCCCGCGCCGCGTTCCAGGCGGGCATTCGCGCCTTCGGTCAGTATGCCACAGCCGGTTTTCGCAGCGATCTTGCCGGCCAGTTCCAGACTGCGATGCCGCAAAGCACTGCCGCCCATCAACAAGGTCGAGGATGTGGAGGTCCGCAGCAATTCCGCTGCAGCCCTAACCGCGTCATCAGATGCTTTTGGCAGCGCGCCGGGTGCCGTCGCCTCAACAACCGTATCCGCCGGGCCCCAGGCGGTATCCGCCGGTAAAATCAAAGTCGCGATCTGCCCCGGTGTTTGCGTTGCCGCCTCAATCGCCAGCGCACCATCAGCGGCGATGGTCTGGGATGTGGGTGATGTTTTCACCCAATGAGACATCGGCGCTGCGGTGCCTTCAATATCGGCCGTCAGGGGCGCGTCATATTGGATGTGATAGGTGGCATGTTCGCCGACAATATTGACGACACCGGAATCCGCCTTTTTGGCGTTGTGCAGATTGGCCAATCCATTCGCCAGGCCAGGAGCCAGATGCAACAGGGTTGAGGCCGGTTTGCCCAGCATGCGGTAATAACCATCCGCAGCGCCAGTCACCACGCCCTCAAACAAACCCAATACGCAGCGCATGCCCGGCACTTTGTCCAGGGCGGCAACGAAATGCATCTCGGATGTACCGGGATTGGTGAAGCAAACATCGACGCCGCCTGCAATCAAGGTCCGCACCAGGCTTTCGGCGCCATTCATATCAGTGTCGTTCACTTCACCGTCGTTTGTATCGTTACTCATTTGCTCGCAACTCCAAGAAAAAAATCAAAATTTGCAATCGTATAAGGCATCGACCAGAGCAGCAGTTCGGGGGCCCGCCGCCAGACCGGGAAATTTCGCATTCATGGCATAGCCGAAGCCAAGCCCTGCGTCCATATCACAAAAGCTTATGGCCCCACCTGCACCCGTGCTGCCAAAGGCGGCCCGGTTCGGACCCATAGGCGTATTGGCGGAACCCAGTCGAAAACCCATGCTAAGGCGCATACGAAGGCCCGTGGCCAGGTCCGGCGCTTCCCACTGTTCCGTACTGGCCCGCAATAACGCCTCGCGGCCAATGATCCGCACGCCGTCCAGTTCGCCGCCCAAGGCCAGGGCGCCATATAGTTTCGCCAAGGCACGGGCATTGCCGTGGCCATTGGCCGCCGGCACCTCCGATTGACGCCATTCCAGGCTATTGAAAGTCTCATACACTGCAATGGGACCAAAAGTACGGGCGGGAATACTGTCTGGATTGGCGAGGAGATAGTCCGCAAGGCCCTGGCCTTCGTCTTCCAAAAAATCTGCGCACCGGGGCAGATCTTCATCCGCCAGGCCAAAATGATAATCCAGACCCAGGGGATCGGTGACATTCGCGGCCAGAAAATCGCCGATACCCAGGCCAATGATGCGGCGGATCACCTCACCCAACAAATGCCCCATGGTGATGGAGTGAGAGCAGGGCGTCGTGCCCGGGGTATGCATGGGAGTGGTACGTTCCAGCGCCCTGACCATAGCCGCCCAATCATAGGCCATGCCGCGATAAAGCCCGTCTACCGCCGCCAATCCCGCCCGATGATCCAACAAATAGCGCACCGGCAAATCTTTCTTGCCCGCCTGGGCGAATTCCGGCCAATAACGGGCCACCGGGGCATCTAAATCCAGCTCCCCCCGATCCACCAGGATATGGGTACAGAGCGCCAGAATGCCTTTGCCAACAGACATCATGTTGACGATGGTGTCTTGTCGCCATGGCCGGGTGCGGTCACGGTCGCAATAGCCGCCCCAAAGATCGACGACTTTACGGCCCCGCAAATAAACGCAGACCGAGGCACCAACCTCCGGGTGGTCCCGGTCTGGCGAAAAACTAGCGGCAAAGACATCGCGCAACTTATCGAAGTCGGCTTCGCATTCACCCTCAATTGAAATGTCGCTCATCAACTTGTCCTTAACGCTGCCGTCCCAGCGTTCACCATCGGGGCGCTTTATCCTGAATGGAAACGTGGGCTGCGACAACTTTCCAGCCCAAGTCCGGGAATTTGACCCAGGTCTGGCTTTGCCGCCCCACCTCATCCTGATCGCGGACCTTAAACTCCAGGTTCACGGTCGCGAAGGCATCCCCCAATGTCAGAATTTCCAGACGCCGGCGCGCTTCCTTGATGCCGGGGCCAGGCGCGCGGCCGACGCGGTGTTGATGGATTTCGTCAAAGCCATAGCCGTTTTCATGCATGGCATAACGGATGGTCTTGGGACTGTTCCAAAATGTGTTGTCCAGGACGTCCACGTTCTTGTCGATCAGGGCCTGCTCGTAAGCCTCAAACAACTCCGTAACCTCCGCTACCACGGCTGGATCGTTTACCGCTAACGTGCTCATACTCATTGCTCCATTGCTTTTGCCAGCGCCACCAATTGGGCATCCATGCCCCAGCGCCCAATAATCGATAGCCCCACGGGCAAACCGTCCAGGTCCGCACCGGGGATGGAAATCTGCGGCACCCCGGTCAGTCCCCCATGACTGCACAAGCAGGCTATCTGCAAACGCAAAGGGTCCGTCTGGGAAATCGGCAAGCCTTTCATCGGCGCGGGGAACGGCGTAGTGGGCAGACATAAAACCGTATTTGGGGCGAGGAGGTAATTTAATCTTGCCCGCGCCTCCTGCCGCATCATATTCGCCCAGTCCCGATCTACCTGAGGTGTGCCAGCGGCGGCGGCCAGACCACGGGCGACGCTGTAGGCCATGTTGGGGTTGCTATCCAGCCAGTCTTTGAAGGTCAACCAACCCTCATAGGGCTGCAAAGTGCGTTGGGCCTTGGCCCAGGTGCTAAGCCCCTGCGGTGCCATCACCTCTTCCTCAACCGCGCCAATCAGATCGCTTAACCGCTCTATCATCGGGCGAAGGGCGGTCCGCATGGCGGCATCGGCAAAGCCAAAGGCATCAACGGCGACGATCAGACGATCCGGCAATGCGGCCCGGTCAGTTGGAATATCTTCCTCTAGTAGCACGGCGGAGGCCTTGGCAAAGGTGGCAGCGTCACGGGCAAACCAACCGGTCGTATCAGAGGTCGGCGCCTGGGCCATCATGCCGCTAATGTCCAGACGGCCATGGGTGGGGCGAATGCCGTACAGGCCGCAAAAGCTGGCCGGCACCCGGACGGAACCACCCGTGTCCGATCCAAGTGCTATATCACACATCCCGGCGGCAACGGCAGCCGCTGATCCCGCAGACGAGCCCCCCGGCACCCGGTCCGGTGCGGCGCTGTTCAGAGGCGTGCCGTGAAAGGCGCTTTCGCCCAGAATGCCCAGGGAAACTTCGTCTGTGATGGTCTTGCCTACCAAATCCGCACCGCCGTCCAGCAATGTCTGTACAGCCCAAGCGTGATGCGCTGCGGGTTGGTCATTGCCAGGCCAGTCAGGATTACCGCCGCCCGTGGGATGGCCCGCCACATCGAACAGATCCTTGGCCACAAATGTCAGCCCCGATAGGGCCCCATCCGGCGCGCCCTTAATATTTACCGATGTCCCGGGCACCAAAGCGCCTGCAATATCCTTTATCGTCGGCATTACCGACTTCCCAACAGGGCTTCGACGGCGTCGCGTATGTAGGCCTCATCATCCGCATTATCGAGTGGGTTGCCCGCGCGATGGCCCCAAATAGATTCGATGGGTCGATATTCCGCATTCGGCATTTGGACGCTTTCGATCTCGCTATCCTCCGGCGTGAAATAGAGATCTGTACGCGACGGCATAATCATCGCCCGTGCCTTGATAGCGCCCAGTGCCGCCTTCAGATCACCGTTATAAATCTCGTTGTCGGAAATGTCGGAGCGATACCAGACCGACAGCATGGCCAACAGATCATCACCGTTGCGGCGCAGGAAATTCGCCTCCCACCCCCGCACCAGATAATCTTCCAATGAGGCGAAGCCCAGTCTCAGGTGCGTCTCCTCCCGATAGAAGGCCTGGCTCATAGCCCAGCCGGCATACAGGCGGCCCATGGCGCGCAGACCACGCACGGGACGGGCGGTAAAACCGCCGTCTGCCCAAGCCGGATCTGCCGTTAAGGTGGCGCGGACGCCTTCCAGGAAAACCTTGTTATGGGGCGTGGTCCGGGCGGAGCCACAGACAGCACAGATCGTGTCCACTTGATCGGGGAAAATCGCGCCCCAATGCAGGGCCTGCTGTGCGCCCATGGACCAGCCATAGACCAGGGCCAGATGTTCGACGCCGAAAACCTCTTCCAGCATGCGGTGCTGGGCCTGCACATTGTCCCAGTGGCTAAAGTCGGGGAACCGTCCCATGCCGTACGGTTCTGCCATATTTGACGGCGAAGACGAAAGACCGTTGCCGAACATGTTCGGGATAACGATGAAATATTCCGACGGGTCCAGAATACCCCCGGGCCGGATCAGCCAATCAATATCCATATGCTGGGCACCATAGGATGTGGGATAGAGCACCACGTTGGACTTATCCGCTGCCAGCTTGCCATAGGTTTGATAGGTCAATTGCGCACCCGGCAATGTCATGCCGCCTTGCAGCGCCAACGCGCCCAGCTCAAACACCTTATAATCGTTCATTCGGTTACTATTCATTTCGTCATCCCCCATTTCGCTTTCCCTATCCTATCCCTGAGAGCCGGAGTGGTTCAATATGGCCGGGAGAAATCATTTCGAGAGGACGCGGCAGATATGGCGAATGAAAACAACACTGAACCGAAAGCGGCATCGCCAAGCACTCAAGCTTTGCAGCGAGAGGTACTGGAGCAATTGCCGTTTCATGACCGGGGCGATTTTGAACAGGCCCAACGTGGTTTAATCGCCGCACTGCCCGATGGCGTGGTCGAAAATCAACGGGGCGCGAAAATGTGGGACCTGTCGGCCTATGATTTCCTGGACGGAGAGGAGGCGCCGGATACGGTCAATCCCAGTCTATGGCGCATGGCGCAGCTGAATATGGCCAACGGCCTGTTCAAGGTCTGCGAGCGTATCTATCAGCTGCGCGGGCTGGACCTGGCCAACATGACGATTATTGAGGGCGACAGTGGCCTGATCATAATTGACCCCATGACCACGGCGGATGTCGCGCGTGCGGGATTGGATTTGTACTACGCCCATCGCCCGCATATGCCCGTCGTTTGTGTGATCTACAGTCACAGCCATGTTGATCATTACGGCGGTGTGATGGGGGTGACCAGCACGGAGGCCGTTCGTTCAGGCGATGTCGTCGTTATTGCACCGGATCAATTCATCGAGGAATTGAACGGCGAAAACGTCACCGCCGGGAACGCCATGATGCGCCGGGCGCAGTTTCAATTTGGTGGTTTGCTGGCCAAAGGGCCACGGGGCCAAATTGATGCGGGCCTAGGTAAGGTCACAGCACGGGGGCGGGTCAGCCTGATCGCGCCCACACTGACGATTGTCGAACCCACGGAGGCCTACACAATCGATGGTGTGGAAATCACCTTTCAGCTGGCACCGGATTCAGAGGCCCCAGCGGAGATGCACATGTTCCTACCGCAAATGGGCGTCCTGAACATGGCGGAGAACACCACCCGGCTGCTCCACAACCTGCTCCCCCTGCGCGGGGCCAGGGTGCGGGATCCGCAGGTCTGGGCCCAGCATATCACCGATGCCATGACCATGTTCGGCGAACAGACGGAGATCCTGATCGGCCAGCATCATTGGCCCACCTGGGGGCGGCAGGAGGTCCGAACTTATCTGGAGGCGCAGCGGGATCTGTATAAATTCATCCACGACCAATCCGTGCGCTTGATGAACCATGGCCTGAACCCCGGCGAAATCGCCGAGGAATTGCAGCTGCCCCCCGGCCTGGATCAAACCTGGTCCGTGCGCGGCTATTACGGTGCCATCCGCCACAATGCCAAGGCTGTCTATCAACGTTACCTTGGCTGGTATGATGCCAACCCGGCCAACCTGAACCCACCCACGCGGCGGGAAGCGGGACGCAAAACGGTGGAATATATGGGCGGGGCGGCGGCCATATTGGCCCGGGCGCATAAGGATTTTGCAGCCGGCGAATACCGCTGGCTGGCCCAGGTGTTGAGCCATCTGGTCTTTGCAGAACCGGAAGGCCCGGAAAATAGGGAATGCCGGGCATTGCTGGCGGATACTTTTGAACAAATGGGCTATCAGGCGGAGAGTGCCACCTGGCGCAACGCCTACCTTTATGCGGCCCAGGAACTGCGTCAGGGCATCGTGAAATTGCCGCCCCGACCGATGTTAAGCCCGGATATGATGGGCGCGCTGACGGCGGATGCCCTGTTCGACTTCATGGCTGTGCGTCTTGATATCACCAAGGCCGCCCATCTGGCCTGGAAGATCAACTGGCAGCTGACCGACAGCGATGAACAGGTCGCCATGACCCTGCAGAATTGCACCATGACCCATATGCTCAATTGTGTGATCGAAGACGCCGGTGCCGATGTTCGTACCAACCAAACAACGATTATCGCCCTGAACATCGGCAAGACAACTGTCGCCGAAGCAACTGCCGCGGGCGATTTGGAGGTGTCGGGTGATGCTGCCATCATTGAAAAATTGTTCGCCATGCTGGACAATTTCGACCTGATGTTTGATGTGGTCGCACCTAGTTGGAAGAAAGCGTAATCGTATGACGGCAATTGTTCATAAGGTCGGCGTTATCGGCCTTGGCATTATGGGGCGGCGGATGATCACCAATATGGTGCCCCACCCGAGGTTCGAGATCACGGGCGCCTGGGACCCGAACCCCCAGGCCTGCACGGATGCCGCCACCGAGACCCCTGGCCTGGCGATCATGGAAGACGCAGACAAAGCCATCATGGGTGCGGATCTGGTCTATATCGCTACACCGCCCCTTTATCACCGGGACTATGCGGACCGGGCCATGGCGGCAGAGAAAGCGGTCTACTGCGAAAAGCCCTTGGGCGTGGATATTGAAGATAGTCGCGCCTTGGTCGCTGCCCTGGAAGATAACTGGACGCCGAATGTAGTGAATTTTGCCCAAGCATCCTCCCACGCGGTGGCCCTGACGAAGGCGCGGATCGACAGCGGCGCACTGGGGGATATCATCGGTGTTGATATCATCGTGCATTTCGCCCGCTGGCCGCGGGATTGGCAGGCGGACGCAGACTGGCTGCGCTATCGGGATCAGGGCGGCTATACCCGCGAGGTGCTATCGCATTTCATATTTGTCACCCAACGCTTGTTGGGGCCGGCCGAATTGGTCACGTCGTGCCCCGTATACCAAGATGATCCGGATTTGTGCGAAACCCACGTCTCGGCCGTTTTGGACTGTAATGATGTACCTGTGTCCATCCTTGGTTCCAGTGGCGGCGTGGGCCCGGACCGGGTGGAGCTGGTGGTCTGGGGCAGCAAACGCAGCCACCGCCTGCATGATTGGTTCTACCTCCAATCCAGTGACGGCGGAGAATGGCAACAAGAGCTTCCAGCGATAGGGGACCCGCGCGTCGCAGGCTTCCAAAATCAGCTGGACAATGTGGCCGCCTGGATGGACGGCCAACCTAACGTCCTGGCAACCGCGCGGGATGCCTTGGCGGTGCAGGAGTTGGTTGAAGGGATATTGGGTAATTGAAACATTTTGAATTTTGGGGCTGATCGCGCAAGGCAGTCGCGCTATGATTTTCTATAATAACGATTTCGATAGGGGGATATAATGTCAGCAGGTAATGGCTTCAACGTGGATGCTTTGGTCGAACCGGACCGGGTGCATCGAAACTGTTATGCAGATAATGAGATCTTTGAGCGCGAAATTCGTCAGATCTTTCACAAGGCCTGGATCTATGTGGGTCACGAATCTCAGGTGCCCAATACGGGTGACTACGCCACCACAATGATCGGGCGGCAGCCGGTGATCATGGTGCGTCATCAGGACCGCTCCATTCATGTGCTATATAACCGCTGTCCCCATCGTGGTGCCAAGCTGTGCGCCAATCGGGCCGGCAATACGGGCGGCAACTTCACCTGCAGTTATCACGCCTGGCAGTTCAAGCTGGATGGCAAGGTCCGCCACATCCCCATTCAAAGTGGCTATGACAACACCCGCTTTGACCTTAACGACCCAAATTTTCACATGAAGCCCGTGGCCCGGATGGAGGTTTATCGTGGTTTCGTCTTTGCCTCGCTCTCTCCCACAGGTTCCAGCTTGGTGGATTGGCTGGGCACCGCCATTGATGGCATCAACGATATGTGCGACCGCGCGCCCGAGGGCGAAGTGGAGGTTGTGCCCACCTGTTTCCGCATGATCCAGAAATCCAACTGGAAGATCTTCCTGGAGAACCAACTGGATGCAGTGCATCCATCCGTCACCCATGGCTCCACCGGCCTGGCAGCGCAACAAGTCGCGAAGGAGATGGAGGCAGAGACGGGCAAGCCCGCACCCTTGTCCTATCATTACATATCCGCCTTCTCGATGGAGATGGAAAAATGGGGTGATCTGGACGTGGTTGGCCATCGCAACGGCCACTGTGTGCTGCAAGGTTACATG
>JAPKBD010000141.1 GCA_028824965.1 Alphaproteobacteria bacterium
GCCCCAGGCAAGGGTTTGGCTGCGGCAGTGAAATTTGCCAACGCCCCGACGGCCCATTTGGAAAGGTCGGTCGTCGCGTTTTTGCCTGGGTTATCGGGCAGCTTTTCCGCTTGGGAAAATTGGGTCATGGACAGCAGTAAAAAAATGCTCATGGTGACGGCAATTGGGAACAGTTTACGATTTTGCAACTTAATCACAGCCTCCTTAGCAGGCGGGAGTATCTAAATGACCGACGACAATTCTGCGAACGCCCCAGGTCCCGCTCCTGCGCCCTCCCCTGGACCCGCTAACGAGTTGTGGGGCGGACGGTTTGCAGGCGGTGCCTCTGATATCATGCAGCGGATCAATGCGTCGATCTTTTTCGACCGCCGTTTTTACCGCCAGGATATCGCCGGCAGCCGGGCCCACTGTAACATGTTGGTGGCCCAGGGCATCCTGAACAAAGACGATGGTCACGCGATTTTGAAGGGTCTTGATCAGGTTGAGGCGGAGATCACCGCTGGTACTTTTGAATATGATCCCGCCAAAGAAGACATCCACATGCATGTGGAGGCCCGGTTAACAGAAATTATTGGCGAGGCGGCGGGCCGGTTACACACCGCGCGCTCCCGCAACGATCAGGTGGCCACCGACTTCCGTCTTTGGCTGCGCGATGAAATCGATGCCTTGGACCCTGCCTTGCGGGGTTTGCAGGCGGCCTTGTTGGACCGGGCTTCAGATAATGCCGATACGGTCATGCCCGGCTTCACCCATCTACAGGCGGCCCAACCCGTGACCTTCGGCCATCATCTTATGGCCTACGTGGAAATGCTGTCACGGGATAGGGGCCGGTTTGCCGATTGCCGCCGGCGTTTGAATGAAAGCCCCCTTGGTGCCGCAGCGCTGGCGGGGACGTCCTTTCCCATTGACCGGGTGGCGACGGCCTCCGCCCTGGGCTTTGACAGACCAGCTGCGAATTCCATGGATGCGGTTGCCGCACGGGATTTCGCCATGGAGTATTTGTCGGCGGCGGCCATTCTGTCTGTGCATTTGTCCCGCCTGGCAGAAGAGATTGTCAATTGGGCCTCAGCCCAATTTAACTTCATCACCCTGGGCGACGGCTTTTCCACCGGGTCTTCGATCATGCCGCAGAAACGCAACCCGGATGCGGCCGAATTGGTCCGGGCCAAGGCCGGTCGGGTGATCGGTGATCTGAGCGCCCTGTTGATCGTCATGAAGGGCCTGCCCATGACCTATTCCAAAGATATGCAGGAAGACAAGGAACCGGTTTTTGAAGTGGCCGACACCTTGACCCTGACCGTACCTGCCATGACCGGCATGCTGGGTGATTTGACGGTCAACAAAGAGGTCATGGCCCAGGCTGCTGGACAGGGCTTTACCACAGCGACGGATCTGGCCGATTGGCTGGTGCGGGAATTGGGTCTGCCGTTTCGCCGCGCCCATCACGTTACGGGCAGCCTGGTCAAAATGGCCGAAGGTCGCGGCGTCGATTTGGACGCATTATCCCTGGCCGACATGCAGAGCGTGGAAAGCGGTATAACGGAGGCGGTGTTTGCTGTTCTGGGCGTGCAGAATTCTGTCGCATCGCGAACCAGCCTGGGCGGAACGGCACCAACTATGGTTCGGGCCGCGATTGCAGTCGCGCGGAGTAAGCTGTGATGGGGCGGCGGCGGTTTGTGCGGCTAATCCTGGGGGCTGGTGTGCTGGCAGCTGTTGCGGCCTGCGGCAAAAAGGGTCCGCCCAAACGGGCCGATGGCACGACCGGCATGAAGGTTGACGCTAAAAAGCTGAAGAAAACCAAGCCGAACAGCTCGATGATAGGACAATAAGGGCAATGGATCATTTTCAGTATCGAGACGGTATTTTGTATGCCGAGGATGTGGCAATACCCGATATTGCCGCAGCCGTGGGCACGCCGTTCTATTGCTATTCCACCGCCACCATGACCCGTCATTATCAGGTGCTGGCCGGCTCGTTAGAGGGTACCGGCGCGCGGATCTGTTATGCAGTAAAGGCCAATTCAAATCAGGCGGTGATCCGCACCATGGTCGAATTGGGCGCAGGTGCTGATGTGATATCGGGGGGCGAACTACGCCGCGCTATGGCCGCAGGTGCCAGCCCCGACAGCATCGTTTTCGCCGGGCCCGGTAAAACCCGCGATGAGTTGGCCCAGGCTCTGGCCGTGGACATCTATCAATTCAATGTGGAGAGTGAGCCGGAATTGCGCCAATTGAGCGCGGTGGCGACGGAATTGGGCAAGATTGCGCCTGTTTCAATTCGGGTTAATCCGGATGTGGATGCGGGCACCCACGAAAAGATCACCACGGGTCGCAAACAGAATAAATTCGGCATTCCCATTGATCGCGCCATGGAGGTCTTTGACCTTGGTGCCTCGTTGCCCGGCCTCGCCATGTTGGGGGTGGCCATTCATATCGGCTCTCAAATTACCGATTTGGCGCCCTTTGAAGAAGCTATTGACCGCGCCCTTGGTCTGATCGATGAACTGCGTGCCGCGGGCCATGATATCCAACGCTGCAATCTGGGCGGCGGTCTGGGCATTCCCTACGGCGATGAAACCCCGCCGCCACCGGCTGAATACGGCAAGATGGTCAAGCGTCTGACCGCCAACCGACAGCTCGACCTTGTGTTGGAACCGGGCCGGGTTCTGGTTGGCAATGCGGGTATATTGGTGGCCAGCGTGATCCATGAAAAACACGAAGGCCGCCGCTTTGTCATCATCGATGGGGCCATGAACGATTTGATCCGCCCAGCCATGTATGACAGCTGGCACGATATCGTGCCCGTGCGGGAACCCATCGCCGATGTTGTATTCAGCGCGGCTGATGTGGTGGGGCCGGTTTGTGAGAGCGGCGATACCCTTGCCAAGGGGCGGTCCATGGCGCCGCTTGCTCCCAATGATTTGATCGCCGTCCGCAGCGCAGGGGCGTATGGTGCTGTTATGGCGTCAACATACAACAGCCGACCCCTGGTGCCGGAGGTGCTGGTGCGGGGCGATACATTCGCGGTGATCCGACCGCGCCAGGAAATCGCTGATCTGATCGCCCTGGATCAGCCGCCACCTTGGCAAAAACCCAGTTTGGAATAGAGGCATGAATAACCCAAACAGCACCAAACGAATGCTTGCCCTGGCGCAAGCGGTGTTGTTCTGGGAAGCCTTATGGCCAGCCTTGTTGCCGATTTTGTGTGTGGCTGGTTTGTTCATCGCATTGGCGCTGTTGGAAGTGCCCACAGCCCTAAGCGTCATTGGGGGCGCCTTAGGCGGCTGGTTGCACAGTGCCCTGTTGGGCCTGTTTGTACTGTCGTCCGGTGCTGCTATCTGGCTCGGTGTGCGGCGCTGGCAATCCCCGGATCATGATGCTGCCCGGCGCAGGGTGGAACGTGACAGCGGCCTGGCCCATCGTCCTTTGGCAACCTTGGAAGATGGCTTATCCAACCGGCACGACAATTTGGCCGCGGCTTTGTGGCGATCCCACCGGCGGCGCGCATCGGCGCAATTGCAAAACCTATCTGTGGGGTTGCCCCGGCCAGGCCTGCCCCAGGGTGACCCCTGGTCCCTGCGGGCGTTGGTGTTCCTGCTATTGATTGCAGGTCTGTTCATTGGCCGGGCCGATGCACCGGATCGTTTGCGCCTGGCCCTGACGCCTGATTTCAGTGCCCATGGCGCGGTGGTGGCGGAGTTGGAGGCGTGGATCAATCCACCCGATTACACCGGCCTGCCGCCCATGAAGCTGAACCCCGCAAGTACAGAGCCGGTGGCGGTGGTAGAGGGCAGCACATTAATGGCCCGGGTTTTCGGTGGTCAGGATTTACCCCGCCTGTCCGTGGATGGTGCGGTGACACCCTTCAAGAAAATCGACGAGCATAATTTTGAGGTTACCCAGACGATTACCGCTGGCCTGCGCCTCAGCGTTGCCTCGGACGAGGGCTCGTTGGCGGATTGGCCTTTATCGATCATCATTGATCAACCGCCCACGATAAAAAGTGCTGCCGCCCCAAAGGTTACCGCCCGCCAGGCCGTCCGCCTGTCATACGAGGCAGCGGACGATTACGGCCTGGCACGGGTTTGGGCGGAATTGAGTTTGCCGAACACAGAGAATTCTGGGAATTCTGGGATTGCCGCCGCCGCAGTTGAGCTGGAATTACCCGTCTCCCCGCCCGGTACGGCAAAGGCAAAGGACGGTGGGTTTTTTGACCTAACACCCCATCCCTGGGCCGGGCGGTTGGTTCAGCTGCATTTTCTGGCTAGGGATGAAAAGGGCCAAATTGGCCGCTCCGCCCCGATCGCCATGCTTTTGCCGGAGCGGGAATTCAAACATCTTGTCGCCCGGGCGATCATTGAACAGCGCCGGGATTTAAGCCGCAATTTGGACCGTCGTTTGGTGGTCGCTTATGCCTTGTTTGCCATCGGCTCCGGCCCGGAAACCTATGGTCACGATCACATCGCCTATTTAGGGCTCCGTACGGCGGCGCGGCGCTTGCAATATGGCGGCGATAGGTCGGTGGCTGAGGTTGTGGATCTTTTGTGGAAAGTCGCATTGCGGATCGAGGACGGCTCCATGTCCCTGGCTGAACGCGAATTGCGTGCGGCCCAGGATGCTTTGATGGCGGCGCTCTCTAACGGTGCTGATCAGGCGGAAATCGAACGCCTGATGGATGAGCTGCAAAAGGCCATGGAGAAATATCTTCAGGCCCTGGCCGAACAGGCCCAAGATGGCGACGGCGACCAGGCCCGGGGTCCGCAACAGGCGGACCCGAACGCCCGCACCATCGATGCGGATGAGCTGCAAAAGATGATGGACCGGATCAGGGAACTTAGTCGCCTTGGTGCAACGGACGCCGCGCGTGAGATGCTGCGCCAGTTGCAGGAAATGCTGGAGAATATGGAGGCCCGCAAAGGTACCGCCCAGCAGCCCGGCAACAGCCCCGGTCAAAAGGCCATGAACCAGCTGGGTGATCTGTTGCAAAAGCAGCAGGGCTTGATGGACAAAACCTATCAGCAAACCCCCCGCCGCCGCCGCATGCCCTGGGAGAAACGCCAAGGGCAACGTGAAGGGTCCGGCCAGGGTGAGGGCAAAGGCCAAAACCAAGGGACTGAGCGCGGTAAAGGTATGACCACTGGCAAACGACAGGCCATGCAGGGCCTGGCCGGTCGCCAGGGTAATCTGCGCCAACAGCTGGGCGATGTGTTGCGTCAATTGGGCGAAGGCATGGGCCGCATTCCAGAGGCCATGGGCGGCGTTGATCGCGCCATGCGCCAATCGCAACAGGCCCTGCGTTCGGGCCGGGGCGGCCAGGCCCTGTCAAACCAGCGCCAGGCCATCGAAGGTCTGGCTGAAAGTTTCCGGGAGTTGGCCGAAGAGATGATGCGCAACGCCCAACAAGATGGCCAAGGCACCGGCCAAGGTGAAGTGGACCCGGCAGGCCGCCCCTACCAGGGTGGCGGCACAGAAACCAGCCGCGTCATGGTGCCTGACGGCTCCGATCTACAACGGGCCCGCCACATCCTGGAAGAACTCCGCCGCCGCGCCGGCGAACGCGCCCGCGCCAGGCTGGAGCGGGATTATATTGAAAGGCTGTTGGAGCGGTTTTGATGTCGGGGCGTCGATGAAATGGTCTGGTGTTGCGGCGACAAACAAAATTTAGGCATAGCCTAGTTTCGATTTTACGCTTTGAGTCCAACGAGCCGTAGCAGGGTCGCTAGATCTTCATCGTATCTGGCTAGGGCTTCGAGGTTTTCAAATCCAAACCGGGCAGCCAATTCACGGGCCGCTGGCGGTTTTTCGTAATCTTGCCAGAATTTGCGGAGCATTATTTTGACGGCTTCTGGCGGTGGTTGTTTGGGTTCTTCTCCTGGATTCAATCGCAACATTATACCTTCGAAATTTGGCCTCTGAATAATGAGTGTAATTTTTTGCTTGTCGGCCAGCTGCTGCAATTCTCTTTCTTCATGGTCACTTAAGCGGTCTTTGTCCAAGAGTATGATGGAGTTGATAGCCAACGCCCTGGCGGGTCGAAATTTAACAGTTTCACCAACTATCTGTTTAGGAGAGCCGCCATTACAGTTTTGTATTTTAAACCGAACCCGGATGTCACGATCGTCGCAAAGCCTCTCTATCCATTTAAGAAAGGCTTGTTCGGACGCGCCTTCCACACCTGCATAAATCACCCGGTAGGGTTTGAGTTGATACTGTCCGCGTCCGCCAGCCATTAGCCAATCCTTGGAAGCGCACCAAGAGCACCCGACAGATACTTTTTCTGCATTTTTGGCTCACGTCGTAATCCTTTGATATCCTGGGCACTATAGACAATTGTTGCACCGTTCTGATCTTTCTCTGTCAAGAAGACTTCTTCTTTTTCGAGGTCATCTAACAGGGAAGTGTTGTGAGATGTGATTATCAGTTGAGCATTGTGCGGGTTGCGGTCAGGTGATCGGAACCAACCAAAAATCTCTCTCATAAGTTCGGGATGAAAAAAACAATCGAACTCGTCGATAAAGGCAATATGTCCTGCTTCGAGGGCATAGTTAAGAAGTGGAAAAAGATGAACGAAATGATTTGTGCCCGCCGATTCTTCATGCAGTAGAATTGGAGCGGAAAAGCCATCATGTTCAAAACATGCTTGTATGCCGGTCTCTGTTGATTCCAAGCGCATTTTCTCGATGCCGATGTCAATGCGCCGAAGTTCTTTGTTCAGGCGATCTAGGAGTGGTGGATTATCGCGGTAATAAACAAGTAGTCGGTCAATGTTAGGCACGGTCCTGACATGACCATGAATGTTACTCTGGACACCCCTCAGGTCTTGCCAAACCCTGGTGGCCAGGGGCACATTAAACTTTGCTAGTGTTGCAATCATGCTGCAATTTCGCCGCATTGGATCAAGCTTAGAATCCTTTGGCCGTAATCCGAACTCCTTAGCTGCAAAAACCCGCGCATCATCTGCTTTCCTCTCGAGCACCCGCCGCCAGCGTCCTTGGGGGGCATATGAGAGAGCTTCATATTCGACGGATTTGCCGGCCAAATTTCCGTGATTTTTGATAACAAGCTCATAACGAAACAAGTGGGACTCGTCATCAATCCAACGAGCGTCAAACTCGACAATGATCTGCGTCGGTTCAGACATCATGCCTTCGGCCATAAATGGCTGGAAATTTAGGATATCTGAATCGACTGGCCAATCAAATGAGTTACACGCAAATTGAATAGCCGAAATGACTGAGCGAAGAATTGTAGATTTGCCTGACGCGTTTGGCCCGTATATCGAAACCATTGTCGGGAGCCGAATGTCGTTTCTCGACGGAGAAATTCTGAGCCGCGAGCTTTCAGGCGCATACGCCGATGCCCGAAGGTCCAGTATGACTTCATCTCGAATGGAGTAAAAATTCGAAACCTTGATTTCGTGCAGCATTTTAAAATCCCTATTTCACATATATTTGTGAAGTATCCGATTTTATATGCGCATTTGTGATTTAATTGTCAATATTGAATATTTTTTGTAGTTTATCTGATTTAAACTCTCCCCTTCGAATGAAATCTGACCTAACGCTTGCTCAATAATTGCTTTTTGCGCAGGCATCCGGGTCTTTTCGGGCCATTGGATGGCAGCAGCCAGGCATAATGCAGGCTTCGCCGTTGGCCAACCGGGCTAGGCTAGATGTCGTTAACCTATATTCTTAACATAATCTACGAAGGTAATGCCCATAATTCGGCCATCAAAACGTAATTTTGAGGGCATGTTATGGGACGTTTATTGAAGGCCGCTATTGCGGTATTTTTGCTGTTTTCAGTCAGCGGGTGCATCACTTTTTCTGATAGATCCAGTGCGCGTCAGGGTGAACCCGCGCGGGTCGCTGCGGATGATCAATTGGGCATGGATTTGCTGCGATTGCCGGGTCAATTGTCGGGTTTGGCGTTGTCTTATATCAATGTTGCCACGGACACCGTGGTTGATTTTATTGGCAGTCCGCGGCCAAGTGTTCCGCTTTTCGTGACACCGTCGAGGACTGCGACGTATCTTGATGGCACGCGGCCAGCGTCCACTGACGGCCAGGCTATTGCCTTTAGGACTGTTCCGGTTTCTGCGCCAAGGCGAACTCAATAATCGCATTTGCACAGGCGTCTGGGTCCTCCTGGGCCATGAGGTGGAGGCAGCCGGGCATGATGCGGGCTTCACCATTGGCCATGTTTTCGGCGATGGAGGCCATGGTGCCCGGTGCCCAGGAATGCAGCTCGGGCAGGACGTCCTGATCCGTGGCGAAGATGCGGGCGCGGGTTATAACGGATGCGGATTGTTCGAAGATGCCGCTGTCGGGACAGTTGGCGTAGATCGCGGATTCGATGGTGCCGGGGCAGCGCAGAGTTAGGCCGCCCTCATTGTCTTGGCCATCAGATTCTACAGCTGCCTCCAAATAGGCCGTCATCATATCGGGTACAAAACGTTGATAGGTGATGATCTTTTCCACCTCGTCACGCAGGGCCTGTCGGTCGGGGAAATGGCCTTTGCGGCGCGCGGCCCAGCGGATGAAGTTTGGCGCATGGGCCAGGGCGGCATCTCGTTCCGGATGGCCGGCCGGTGGATAAATGGGGGGTTCGAACAGGGTCAGGCTATCAAAAGGTGCTTGCCCCAATTCAGCCTCTAACAACACGGCCGCCAGACCACCCAGGGAGTGGGAGGCGAAATGCAGGGGCCGCCCGGAACCGTCTGCACCGATACGTTGGCGCACCTGGACCGTTAGATTGCTTAAGTCTTCGGCGAACCGCACCATGGCAAAATCATGTTCCAGATTATCCATCGGCTTGTCGGATGCCCCATGGCCACGGGCATCATAGGCGAAAACCTGAAAATGGGCGCTTAAACGCGCCAACAAGGGTCGATAACAACCGGCATTGAAGCCATTGGCGTGGGCCCAAATTAGTGCCGGTGCATTCTCTGGCGCATCATGCAATTGATAGGCGCGAACTTCGATACCGCCGGTCGAGACAATAGTAAAGGCTTCGGCGAACGAAGCCGGCAGGGTCGGCGTCCACATATTCTAGTACGCCAATTCCTCAAATATCGGGTCGACCGATTGGCCCCAGGCACCGTTATAACGCTCCAGCAAAACCTCCGCCGGGGTACGGCCGGACGCAACAGTTTCCTGCAAGGTCGCCAGATATTCGGTTTCATCCGCCGTGATGACGCCGGGGCGAGCCCGGGCGCGCAGGCCGTCCATGGCGATATCCAGGACCGGGCCGGCCAGATCGAGCATGGTACCACCGCCAGGTGTTGGCGTGGCAAGGCCGAGGCGCGGGACTTCATCACGCATGCGGGCCATATCCTCGACCGTGTAATGTTTCACCAAATCCCAAGCCGCTGACTGGGCGGCGCTGTCATACAACAGACCCACCCACAGTGCCGGCAGGGCGCACAGGTTGGCCCAGGGACCACCGTCTGCGCCGCGCATTTCCAGGAATTTTTTCATGCGCACTTCGGGAAACAGGGTGGTCAGATGATCTTCCCAATCCTTGATATTCGGCTTCTCACCAGGCAAAGCAGGCAGCTTGCCGGCCATGAAATCCCGGAACGACTGCCCCGTGGCATCAAGGTACTTGCCGTCCCGATAGACGAAATACATGGGCACATCCAGGGCGTGGCGGGCATAGGCCTCGTACCCCATGTCGCCGTCAAAGACGAAGGGCAACATGCCCGTGCGGTCCGGGTCCGTATCCGTCCAGATCTGACTGCGGAAGGAGAGGAAGCCGTTTGGCTTTCCTTCGGTAAAAGGTGAATTGGCAAATAGTGCTGTGGTTAGGGGCTGTAGGGCGAGGGAGAGACGGAATTTCTCCACCATGTCGGCTTCCGAGCCGAAATCCAGATTAACCTGCACGGTACACGACCGCAGCATCATATCAGGGCCCAGATTACCCTTGGTGGGCATATAGGCCAGCATCAGATTATAGCGCCCTTTGGGCATGACGGGGACATCTTCCCGACGCCATTTCGGATCAAAACCCAAACCCAAAAAGCCCACATCCAGGCCCTGGGCCACTTCCTTGACCTGAGCCAGATGATTGTGCACCTCGGCACAGGTCTGATGCAGATTTTCCAGCGGCGCGCCGGAGAGTTCAAATTGGCCGCCCGGCTCTAACGTGACAGAGGCACCATCCTGGATGAGGGCAATGGTGTTGCCTGCCTCTGATACAGGCTTCCAGCCAAAGCGCTGTAAACCTTCTAAAATGGCGCGGATGCCTTGCGGGCCGTCATAATCTACACGGCCCAGGTCAGACCGGCGATAGACGAATTTCTCGTGCTCCGTGCCAATTTTCCACATATCCCGTGGCTTTGCGCCATCGGCGATGTAGTTCACCAGCTCGGAAAAATCTTCGACCGGCGGCAGCGCGCCCGCTGTATTATCAGACATAGAGATCAACCTCGGCTTGCCGTCACTATACTTGCCCATGTTCTAATATTTCGGGCTATACTATTCGAGTTAATGTATGCAGCGCCCGGATGCAAGCCCGGATGCATGCTTGGTTGCATGTTTGGTTGAGGGATGTGATGTCTACTGATTGTCGCCCAACAGGGCTTGCCAGAGGCTGAGGGCGGTGACAGC
>JAPKBD010000468.1 GCA_028824965.1 Alphaproteobacteria bacterium
GAAACTGATCCGGGGCGAGGCATTATAGAGGCCGGTTGGTATTGGCGTCCGAGGTTGCGGTCACCCCACAATTTCCCTCTGGCCGTAACCGATCAGGGGTAACCATCTGGGGCACCTCCACTTTTACTGTCTTGGAGAGAGAAAAAATGAGGAGCGATCCGGGTCCACAAGGGACTAACGGCCGGAAATCAAAAAATTGGCGGAGGCGGCCTATGAGCAAGCCTTGCCAATTCTGACTGCGTAAGCACACCGACCGCACAGGCGGCTAAGGATCTTCGTCACTATCTCGTTGCGGTTGATTACGGACCTCCTCGTTGGGCCTATCGACATGGGACAATTCTCCTTCGTGCAGGCGTTCATCAGCAACCTTGGCGATTTCAGTGCGCAGCGACGGATCGGTCTCCAGGAGACCTTGAAAATCTATTTTCATAAGTTGCAGGAGGCGGCATTCGGTAACGGCGAAGACGTGGGCCCCACGATGCGTATCGCGCAGCAGAGCGATCTCGCCAAAAAAATCCCCCTCCTCAAGCTTTATCCGATGGCCATCCACGTCCACGACTGCTTCGCCGGCTGCGAGAAAATACATGCTATCTGCCGGTTGGCCTTTATGGACAATTTGATAGCCCGAGGGCACGGTTTTAGACCGCAGCAACCCGCCAATCTCCGCCAGGGTGGCTGGGTCAATTTTTGCAAATAATGGCACTCTCGCGACCATGCCCCAGGTGACGACGAAATCGCGGCGGTGGTGTTCATTGGTAAAACTTGCGGCGATAATCGCGATCGGCAGAGCATACAAGGTGACACCCAACAAAGTGACAAAGCCACCGAATACCCGGCCCATGGCCGTTATGGGTACAACGTCGCCGTAACCGACCGTGGACAAGGTCACCAATGCCCACCACATAGCATCCGGAATTGTGCCAAAGGCATTTGGCTGCGCCTCACTTTCAAATATCATCATGATGGAAGCGGAAAGCATCAACAGGCCAAACGTGATCACCAACACAGCGCCCAAGGACTGACGCTCTTGCCAAAGCACTCTTCCCAGGGTGATGATCGTGGGAGAATACCTAGCCAGTCTCAATAGACGCAATAGACGGAAAATGCGCATGAAACGCAGATCCAGGCCAATCAGGTTGGCCAGCAGCGCTGGCAATATGGCTAGCAGGTCAATGATCATGAAGGGTGAGAGGGCATAACGCCGCCGCGCCTCGGCCGGCGAGAGGCGACTCAAGGGCGGCAGTTCGGTACATACCCAGAGACGAGCAAGATACTCAGCGGTGAAAATCGCAAGCGAGGTGTACTCAAACAGGACAAACCCACGGCCGAATTCCGCTTCGAACCTGGGTACCGATTCCAGCGCCACCGCCAAAACGTTAGTAATGATCAAAACACATAAAAAACTGTCGACAGCACGATGGCTGGTACCGGTCCGGGTGCCGCCTTCCAACAGATCATAGAGCTGCCGTTTCAGGGCCATAGCCACCTACCCGCGCGGCTGACCCGCCGCCGCAATAGCCTCCTCAATCGCCGCCAGAGCACCATCGGCATTATCTCCATTGGGACCACCGGCCTGGGCCATATCGGGTCGTCCGCCACCGCCCTTGCCACCCACTGCGGCAGCGCCAACCCTTGTCGTTGCCCTTATTCTTAAATGCAGACACCGTGAAGGAATTGTTATCTGTGGCGTTGCGCCAGGAAGGAAATCGAACACGCCCAGCCTTGAATTTCTCAAAGGCTTGGTCGAGATTACGGAGTGCAAAGCGATATGAGGCCGCAGGGGCGTCGGCTAGCCATTCCAGATCCGGGTCGTTTTTCAACTGCCGGAGGGCGATCTGATAGGTTTGCCCAAATGCACTGAACCGAACGTCGCGAACAAAAGGATCAGGTCCAACGGCACCGACCACGCCGCCCAGTGTCATCGGATCAATCTTGCCGTCGCTTATTCGTTTCTGGATGGTTGAGTTCTGCAATAATTCAGCCCGGCGCGTATCAATTTGTCCGCCCCGGTGGCGGCGTTCAGTGCAGTGATTGGAAAGTAAACCAACACCATTGCAGATAATGAGCGTAGCTCGGATCATCCTTGGTTGGCTGCAACCGCCCGTTGCCATATTGATCCAA
>JAPKBD010000469.1 GCA_028824965.1 Alphaproteobacteria bacterium
GGAAAAAGTTTTCAAGAATATCAAAGTGCGCAAAAACTCGTCGGTTAACGATGGCGGCAAAATTGCCATGGCGGTTCGAAAAGGCAGCCCCAAGCTTTTGGGTCTGGTCAATAGGTTCTCCAAGGAATTTCGCAAGGGGACTTTGCTGGGCAATGTTCTCCTCAAAAGATATCTGGGCAGCACCCGGTGGATGGATAATTCCTGGTCAGAAAAAGGCCGGACAAAATATCGGGCGACGGTTGAAATCATCAGGAAGTATTCGGAAAAATACAATTTCGACTGGTTGATTATCGCCGCCCAGGGCTATCAGGAATCCACCCTGGACCAAAGCAAGAGGAGCCATGCGGGCGCCGTTGGTGTGATGCAAATTCTACCGACGACGGCAAGGGATCCAAATGTAGGCATTCCTGATATCAACAAGATTGAGCAAAATATACACGCCGGCGTCAAATACCTCCGCTTCTTGCGATCACGCTATTTTAATGCGCCCGAGATTAGTGCGGCGGACAGCGTGTTGTTCTCCTTCGCCGCCTATAATGCCGGGCCGCGAAACATCGCCAGGGCTAGGGCCAGGGCCGCCAAGATGGGCCTGGATCGAAACAAATGGTTTGGCAATGTCGAAGTGGCCGCCGCCAGAACCATCAGCCGGGAACCGGTCAACTACGTGCGGAATATCTACAAATATTATGTGACCTATCGAAGGTTGGAAGATATCCGAAAAAGCCGAGAAGCCGCATCCAGAAAATAGGCAGGCAACCGGCCAGCAACCGAACCTTGGCACTAACGTTCGCCAACAAACACGCCGACGATCCGTTCTTTTACTGTCGTATCGCGAGCCAGAAAGAAATCTCCGCCGAGGCCAACTGCCGGGTTTGACGGGGTTCCGAAGAAACTGCCCTTGGTAAACCCGGCATAGCCGAATGTCCCGGTGGTCAACCTACCGGCAAAGCGTTTTTGCCCGGCATCACCTGCAACACCAGCAATCTCAAATTCGAAATTCCTGTTTTCGATATTGTTGATTGCGATCTTTCCGGTGCGCGAGGAGAAATCGTAGGTCGCCGTCATTTCCGCTATGAATGGACGAATACCGGCCCTCTCGATATTGCCCATGGCGTGACCCGCGTATGATGCCGTTCCCGCTGATGGCGTTGTAAAATCGCGTTCACCTGCTACCCAATGTGCCAATGGAACTTTGATGGCATCTCCATTAGCGAAAGTTATATCAGTCGTCCAAAAGCCCCAACGCATGTAATCACATTGGCACAAGGTTACGCCGGTTGGAATTTGACTGGCAGGAAGCGGAACCATTCCGCTGCTGGCAAGGGCGATAACGCTCCGTGAAGGCATCTTAACGCTGCCTGCTGGCGTTGTTGTTAAACTATCGAACCCATTGGCTTTAGAAAACGCGAACAGATCGTCATTTATAAAACCAAATGTGTCGCTGTCTGCACTAACGACGATCCTTGTATCGTTGCCGGTAGCCCTGTCATGGATAATGAAGCCGGCGGCTAAGTTGTTTCCTTCTTTTTGAAGGATAGCAAACATATTGCTTCGTTCTCTATCCCTAGCAATGAATGCTTGATTTGGGCTGCTGTTATCGCATAGGGAAGTTACGCTTGACGCTGAACTACTTATGGTAGAAATCATTGCGCCCGCCATATATCCTTCCAAAAAGCTGGTCTGACGACTGGTGTTAATGTCGTTGTCCGGGCCGCCCAATGCGGCAACATTTGGAAAATAGGTTGATTGCAATGGGCTGGTGATAGAACCGCCGGTCTCAATCAGGCCGGTGCTTTGGGTGACGTCGTTCGTATCCACCGTCGCTGCCTCCAACAAAAAGGCCCGCGGCGTCCCATTTCCCAGAAAATCTAATCCATCGCCAATGTCAGCTGTTGCGATGCCACCGCCGATGAGGTGGGCATTCCCGCCACCACCACCACCACCACCGCTTCGATACAAACTGCCCATGACCTGTCCGGTCAAAAACGGCTGGCCGTTACTGTCGGTGCGGATTTTGCCTGTGGCAACCACAAGTCCCGTGGCGTCGTTGCCGTTAAAGATAAGGCTGGCTTGTGCAAAGGCTGGGTTGGGGTCGAATACAATATTTGAAATTTCCAAGG
>JAPKBD010000470.1 GCA_028824965.1 Alphaproteobacteria bacterium
CGAAAAGCGCCGCAATTCGGGCATAAGCGTCGGCTGAGCTAAACCTTTATTAATGATATGAAACTATATTCCATAGACATAATGTGGCGCATATTTTGAGCCTCCGGGGGCGGTTGTTAGGGGGCATGATGTGCATATGGAGGCGCGTTTCATGGCGAAAATCAACAGAGTTTCTCAAGATGATGTGGCGGAATGGCAACCAGGTATCGGCCATAACAGCAACTATGCGCCGGAAGAGGAAATTGCAGCCGAACTGGAAGCCCTTCGCCTAGCCGAGGCTGACACGGAAGAGGTTGACCATCAACAGCCGAAACTGATCGATTATCTTTACGAAGTACGGTTTCACATGGGTGGCAATCTCACGACAGGTGAGCTTTAAGCCTACGACATGAAACACGCCCAGCGGCAGTTGCGGGTGATCCTGGGCCTGACCCAATTGCCCATCGACACACACATCATCGAAAAAAATGTTGTTGAGGCGGAGCAGCGCAAAATTAATGGCGAACGAAACCGACGTATCTTGCGGGTCCTAACCTCCCACCATCTTTGGCTACAAGGTGATAGTGACGGCATCCGCGCCGACCTTTCAGACGAAAATCTCTCCAACGTCAATCTTGAAGGTCGGGATTTAAGCCATGTCAGCCTGGCCAATGCCAAACTGTCGGGTGCCCGGTTGCGCGGGGCTAAATTGGTTGGGGCGGATCTGACCGGTGCGGATTTAAGCCGGGCCAATTTAACCGGCAGCAATCTTTCCTCTGCCTCCCTGACGGAGGCGAACCTGATCGAAGCGGATTTATCCTCCGCCGATTTGCAGGGTGCTGATCTTTGGCGCGCCAATCTAGCCCGCTGTGTCATCTCGCCCGAAAACCTACATCTCGCCCTGAACTGCGAAGCGCCGGAATAGCGACGACAATTTTTGATTGCGATGTTCCGCCAGTACGGTAATCCCGCCTAAATTGAAGCGTCTGCTTTCGGGGTATTATTCGGCGGCATTTTGATTTTCTCTTGTGCGATGGGTTGGAAAACGGACCGTCGCAACTGTGCCAATGCCGACTTCGCTTTTTATATGGAGTGTGCCGCCATGAAGTTGGATCAACCCGACGCTAAGCGGTAGTCCCAGGCCGGAGCCCTGTTGTTTCCTGTTCAGGCCGCTGTCCAATTGTCCAAATTTGGACAACGCGATTTCAACACCCAGCCGGTCCATGCCAATCCCAGTATCGCTAACGGAAATCACGTGCGCACCATCGCCGTCAAGTGATGCGTTCAAGGAAACAGTTCCCCTCGGTGGCGTGAATTTGATCGCATTGGATAGC
Source organism: Alphaproteobacteria bacterium (assembly GCA_028824965.1). Classification (GTDB taxonomy): domain Bacteria; phylum Pseudomonadota; class Alphaproteobacteria. The sequence goes on from JAPKBD010000470.1 coordinate 1,314, forward strand.
AAGTTAAGTAAAATTTGCATGACCCGGCGTTTGTCTGCGAATAGGGGCGGTAAATCCGGCGCGACCTCCATGGTCAGACGGATATTACTCTCGCTGCTTCGGACCTTGACCATCTGAAATGTAGCTTCAACAATCGTGCGGACAATCAGGTCCTCTTCGTCAAGTTCAAGCCTGCCAGCCTCGATGACAGAAACATCCAGAATATCGTTAATCAGGTTCAGCAAATGCTCACCCGATCTATTGATATCGTCGGCGTAATCCAGATACTTCGCCTCGATAGGGCCAAACATTTGTGCCTTCATTATGCTGGAAAAGCCAATGATCGCATTAAGAGGTGTTCGTAGTTCATGGCTGATGTTGGCCATTAATTCGGATTTGGCCCGGTTGGCTAAATCCGCTTCTTTCATACTTTCTGAAAGTTCCCCCGTCCGTTCTGCGACCCTGACCTCCAGTTCGTCGTGAGCTTGGCGCAGCATTGCCTCGGCATTTTCACGCATGACCAACAGTTTTCGATAGCTCCGCAGCGCGAAGAAACCGATCAGTAGACTAATAATGCAGCTGAACAGAATGGTGATAAAATGAGATTGCCAAAGGCTGATATTCGGGAAAAATATCTGCTTGGCGGACTCAAACATCGTCATGCCAAAAAACATGCATGTTACGATGATGAATAGTACCTTTGTATGGTTCATAATTCCAAATCTTGGCAGTTAAATATTCCGCTGGCGAAAGTGGAATTCGGCTGGCAATTTAGAACAAGGGGCTGACCCAGATAACGCCGATGAGGTGTTATTATGGA
>JAPKBD010000142.1 GCA_028824965.1 Alphaproteobacteria bacterium
CGATCTCGGTTTAGGAACGGTGTATAGAAAGTTGATGCCGGTACTCTCAAGTATACGGCGACCGAACATTGTCATGTTCTCAAATATCCTACGGCGCCTATAATTGATATCGACGTAAAGATGGACGCAAAGAAAGACCGGAAGGCAGGTAGCTGAATCACTGATATGCGCCCGCCACATCAAGTTCTTTGGATAGAACAAGAAGTAGCCGATAATTGCGTTGTCACGATTGGACCGGGCCAAAACTAGGAAGCCCCTGCCGGCAGGGTTTCGATCGATCAGCCATTCGATAGTCAACGCTGTAAGAGGTGTTGAAACCTCGTCCCGAGCCGCATTTACAGAAAGGCGTTCCACCAAACCGTAATCTGACGGTGTTGCAAGAGTCAGAAAATACTCATCAGCATAGAATTCAATTTCAAGCTCATGGATAATTTTCGTTTCGAAGAGTGCAGTTTTCATTCTCAAAGATGCTACTAAGGAATTTATTCGAGTTATTTCAAATTGCTTTCTGATTAGAACCGATAATACCCAAATAGCGCTGGCGTTCTAATAATTTTCTTCAGTGAGCATTCAAACAGCTCGTATTCTGGGTGGCAGTGTCTAGAAGCAGGTCAATCCAATCTTTCCACTACTCAGAAGCAGATCGCCAAAGGATATTGCTTTTGATGGTTTCACGAGGAGCAACGCGCAGGAACAACCGATCTATTCCATGACGTTACTGGGTATGCTTTTTACACCTAGAAATATTTCCTTTTGGCTGTTGGCGGTCGTGAGCCAGTGGTCGGCTCCCATTGAGTGGTCCAGTTTGAATGTTAGTTCATGACCGGCCTGGTTGCCATCGGAACGATGGTTTCCGGGGCTGGTGGGCGGTACCCTATCGAATTTCCCGTAATTCAAAATATGCAGTCGGCGTTGTATTGCTGCACAGCTAGAGCAATTTCTCGATAGCTTATTGTCGCGTAAGGCGTAATTCATTCGTACGTGTGATTGCCGTCACATAATTGAAATTACATTAGTCATAATATTGAACTTCATGGTGTCTCTCACATTCGATGTGGGATGACGGGTTGGAGGAAACAATGGACGTGGCGGGGATCTTGGATTCCGGCGCAGATGATGCGTTGTGGCAAACGCTGAATTATTGGCGAAGTTTGTGTGGAAAACGGCGATTGCCGGCACGCAAGGACTTTGATCCAGCCGATATCCCGCGTCTGCTGCCCAAATTAATGCTGGCGGATGTCTCCACGCCAAAGGCAAAATCTCAGGCACCGCAAATCAGTTTTCGCCTCGTCGGCACAGAGGTTGTGGGGCGTTTCGGATACGAGCTGACGGGGCATCATTTATCGGAAATAGATTACGGGGCCCGGGCCGACGATGTTGCCGACCTGTACCGCCGCACCGTCGATAGTGCCCAACCGCAATTTGAGCTGATTGATTTTCAGCAAAATAAGGGCCGTCATATTCGCATGCAGCATTTGTTGCTGCCGCTTTCCGATGATGGCGACAGGGTCAACATGATCCTGACCGTGTTGCATTGGCAATAGGCTCGATCCAATTTTGATTTCAGACGGGCTCAGATTTCAAGCAGTTTGCCCCGATCTTTCGTCGAGCAGATTGTCCAGCCAATCAGGATCCATCTCCGGGACCGACGACAACAACAATGCCGTATATTCATGATGCGGCGGTCTTAGAACCTCTGCCTTCGGTCCATGTTCGACAACTTTGCCCTGCAACATGACCACGATTTCATCGGCGACGGCCCGTACCGTGGCAAGATCGTGGGTAATGAACATATAGGCCAGGCCCAGTTCATCTTGCAGTCGTTGCAGCAGCTTCAAAATTTCTTCCGCCACCAATTGATCCAAGGCTGATGTCACTTCATCACAGATGATCAATTCGGGTTCCGCTGCCAGGGCGCGGGCAATACAGATGCGCTGCTTTTGCCCGCCAGACAACTCGCCCGGAAAACGATCGATGAATTCATCCGGGTCCAGCTCGATCATCTCCAACAATTGCACGATGCGGGCGTCCCGCTCCTCACCACGCATACCGAGATAGAATTCCAAAGGCCGCCCGATAATGCTGCGTACCCGTTGCCGCGGATTAATCGCCGTATCGGGCATTTGGTAGATCATCTGCAGACGCCGCTTATCATCTTTGCTGCGCCGCCTGTGGCCCGGCGCCAGGGCCTGACCATCATAAAACACTTCGCCCTGGCTGGGCGGCAACAGACCGGTGATAACCCGGGCCATGGTGCTTTTGCCGCTACCGGATTCGCCCACCACGGCAACAGTGCGTTTGCGATGAATATCCATGGAAACATCAAATAGCACCGGCACCTTGCCGTAGGCTGCATTGACGCCCCTGACGCTCAACAGCGGCACTTCGGCGTTGGGTTCGTCTGAAATTTCCTTGCGAAAAGTACGGACTGCCAACAGATCCCGGGTGTATTCCTTTTGCGGGTCTTCGATCATGCCCCTGGTCTCACCCTCTTCGATCAGGTTGCCGTGGCGCAGGACCATAATCCGATCCGCCATTTGGGACACAACCGCCAAATCGTGGGTGATATAAATCGCCGCCGTATTGAACTGCCGCACAATATCGCGAATGGCCGACAGCACCTCAATTTGGGTGGTGACGTCCAGGGCGGTTGTAGGCTCATCAAAAACGATCAGATCGGGGCGGCAGGCCATGGCCATGGCGGTCATGGCGCGTTGTAACTGCCCGCCCGATACCTGATGGGGATAGCGAAAGCCAATGCTTTCCGGGTCCGGCAGGCGTAAACGATGGTACAGATCGATGGCGTCGCTCTCCGCCTCTGCCCGGGGCATGATGCCGTGCTGGACCGGCGCTTCGCAATATTGATCAATTAATTTATGCGCCGGGTTAAAGGCGGCGGCTGCACTTTGGGCTACATAGGCAATGCGCGATCCACGCAACTGCCGCAGGCTATCATCGGATGCTTTAACCAAATCAACGCCGTCAAACATGATCGATCCGCCGGATATGCGACAGCCGTCACGGGCGAACCCCATGGCGGCCAAGCCGATGGTGCTTTTCCCCGCACCGGACTCGCCAATCAATCCCAGCACTTCACCCCGGCGCAATGTGACATTAACGCCGTGCACAATTTCGTGCCAGATTTCATCGCTACGCCCTTCAATGCGAAGGCCATGCATATCCAGTATGATTTCGCCCTTGGGATCCCCAGTCATTGCATCCGTCATCGGGCTTAATCCTTCAATCCGGAAGCTTTGTGGAGGAACCAATCAACCACGAAATTCACACCGATGGTCAAAATCGCAATGGCCGCAGCGGGTAGAAGTGGCGTGATATCGCCATAGGTAATCAGCGTCGCATTGTCGCGCACCATGCTGCCCCAATCCGCCGTGGGGGGCTGGATGCCCAGGCCCAAGAAGCTGAGGCCACTGAGGAACAGGAACACGAAACAGAACCGCAGGCCAAATTCGGCCACCAGGGGCGGCAGAATGTTGGGCAGGATCTCACTTCGGATCAGCCACCACAGACCCTCGCCCCGCAGACTGGCCGCTTCTACATAATCCAAAACAACCACATTCATGGAGACAGCGCGCGCCAGGCGGAACACCCGTGTCGCATCCAGAACCGCGATAACCATGATCAATGAGGGGATTGAAGTGCCGACGATGGTCAGGATCAACAAGGCGAAAATGAACGATGGAATGGCCATCAGGATATCCACCAACCGACCCAGAACCTGATCTACCCAGCCCCGCATGGCAGCCGCCAGAATGCCCGCGAAGCCACCAATGATGAAGGCCAACAAAGTGGTTGTGAAGGCAATGCCAACGGTATTCCTGCCACCATAAATCAGGCGGGTAAACATATCCCGGCCCAGATTATCCGTGCCCAAAAGATGCTTGTTGCTCCAAACATCGTACTCGGATCCGACGATTTCGGTTTCGCCAAAGGGGGCAATGATCGGCGCCGTTGCCGCGACCATCACATAGACCAAGATCACAATCAGGCCGAACCAGGCAGAGGCTGGCGCCCGACGCAAATCCTTCCAGTATTTCACGGCCGCAAAGGCACAAACCTGTACCATGCCCAGTCCGAACATGGTCGACCAGGGCCAGGCGCTGGCCCGCTCCCAGAAAATTATTGCCATCAGGACGTATTCCAATGTCACCGTGACGATGACGGTATCACCTGCGGCCGTGCGTTCGATCTTGCTCCAATATGTCAGGGCAACGACACTATAGAGATGGGCAAACAACAGGCCGATAACGGAACTCCAGGTATCCGCCGCGACGTTTTGCAGGAACAGTACCAGGATAAAGAAATGCACCGCCGCCATGGCGATGCGGCTAACCCAGGGGGAGGCTTGTCCACCAAAGGCATTGGAAGGCGCTGACATGGTCATGGCTGCACCCCCCTTATCGTGGATGCAACAGGCGTGGATTGCTCATGATAGAGAGCACATCGGCCAGTAGGTTCAAAAGTACATAGGTCATGGCGAAAATCAGGCTGCAGGCCTGCACCACAGGGATATCCCGTTTAGATACGGAATCCACAAATAGCTGCCCCAGGCCCGGATAGACGAACACCACTTCAACCAAAACAACGCCAACCACCAGATAGGCCAGGTTTAAGACGACCACATTGATGATCGGTGCCAAGGCATTGGGTAGGGCGTGTTTCAGAATAATGCGGCCTGGTTTCAGGCCTTTCAGGCGGGCCATCTCAATATAAGGAGAGGCCAGAAGATTGATAATCGCCGCCCGGGTCATGCGCATCATGTGGGCGACGACCACCAGGGTCAATGTCAGGGCCGGCAGGGCGGAGCGGTAAACCTTCTCCCAAAACCCCAAATCCTCACTGATGTTGGAGATCGAGGGGAAAATTCCCAAATTAACCGCCAGGACGATGATCAGGATGTAGGCGACGAAAAATTCTGGAAACGAAATAGACGTCAACGTCACCACGTTGACGATGCGGTCATACCAGCTATCCCGGTAAAGGGCGGCCAAAATGCCCAAAGTGACGGCCAGGGGAATGGCAATAACTGCCGCCAGGGTCGCCAGGAAAAATGTGTTCTGTACTCGCATGCCGAGGAGTTCGGAAATCTCCCGCTGGCTGGCCAGGGACCGGCCGAAATCACCTTTTGTCATGTCCAACAGCCAGGCGATGTAGCGTTCGTGGGGCGGCAGATCCAGGCCCAGTTCACGATTAAACGCGGCCACGGTTTCAGGCGTTGCGGCCTGTCCCAAAATCTCTTGCGCTAAATTGCCGGGCAATAATTCAACACAAAGAAAAATTATCAATGAAACGACAAAAAGGGTCAGGAGGCCCAGCGCCAAGCGCTGGGCCACCAATTTACCAATCATGGACATGACTAAATCAGCCTAGCTGGTCGGGCCTATCCGAACCACCAACGTTCCATGGCTTTGTCACCGTCCATGTCCCAGTTGCCGGCCATCTTCGGATCATGGTGAACCTTGTCAGACATGGCAAAGACATAGTTGGCGAACAATGGCACGACGGTGCCGCCGACCTGATTGACGATGGTTTGCATCTCCACATACATGGCGCGGCGTTTTGCTTCGTCCAATTCGGCCCGTGCCTTGACCAACAGTTCGTTGAACCGCTTGTGGGAGAAATGGGATTCGTTCCAATCCGCGCCCTCAGCCAAAGACTGTGAGAACATCATATCCTCGGTCGGACGACCGCCCCAGTAAACCATGCTCCAAGGCTTTTTCAGCCAGACATTGGACCAATAACCGTCAGACGGCTCCCGCACCACGTTGATATTGATGCCTGCCTTGGCAGCTTGTTCCTTGTACAGAACAGCAGCGTCCACGGCCCCGACAAAGGCGGCGTCCGCAGCGGATAGATTTACCGACAAAGAAGACAGGCCGGCCTTTTTCAAATGGAACTTGGCCTTGTCCAGATCGTATTTCCGTTGCGGCAGATCGCCCGCATGATAGCGGTTGGCGGTGGAGATCGGGTGATCATTACCCACAACACCATGGCCCTTCAGGATGATCTGCAACAAAGCCTCACGATCGATGGCGTATTTCAGCGCCAAACGAACGTCGTTGTTGTCAAAAGGTGCCACATCCGTATGCATGGGAATGGTGTAATGCAGGGTGCCGGTAACTTCCTCAACCTTGACGCCTTTGCGCCGTTTCAGCAAATGCACTGTTTTCAGGTCGCAACGGCTCATGGCATCGACCTCACCCGTCGACAGGGCGGTCGTGCGGGCCACAACATCCGTGATGGTCAGGAACTCAACCTCGTCAAAATGGGCCCGGCCTGCCTTGAAGTAATTGGGGTTGCGCTTGTAGGTGGCGCGCACGCCCGGCTCAAATGATTGTTTGATATAGCCGCCCGTGCCGACGCCGGAACGCCAGTCCACTTTGCCCTCTTTATCCGCCGGCATGATTGCCAGATGATAATCGCTGACCGTATAGGGGAAATCGGCGCTGCCGCCGGCCAGTTTGAAGACAACTTTGTTTTTGCCGTCGGCCCTCAACTCCGTGACAGGTGCCAACAGCGGCTTGGCGGCGGATTTTGTATCCTTACCCCGGTGATGGTTCATAGAGGCGATGACGTCGTTCGCATCCAATGTTTTGCCGTTGTGGAATTCCACGCCCTTGCGCAGGGTGAATACCCATTCAGAAGCGTCGTCAGAGGCTTCCCAGCCTTCCGCCAAATCAGGGACGAGGCTGCCGTCATTATCCACCTCAGAGAGATGGTTCCGCATGCCGAAACCCTGATGAATGATGCCACCATTGTTGAAGGTGCCCGGATCCAAGGTATCCGTGGTGTTGCCATGGGAGGCACCATAACGGAATTTGCCGCCCTTTTTTGGGGCTGCCTTGGCAGAGCCGGCCCAGACTGTGGATGCCACAGCAGCCGTGACGCCCAGCGCAGATGCCTTCGCCATGAAATCACGGCGCGTGATCCGGCTGTTTTTCGCCAAATAGGTCAGTTCATTGATATTTTTCATACTGCACGTGCCGCCCCCGGAGAGAGCGGTCCCTTTTCCCTGTTAAACCGATTATAGTCTTATTTTACTGAATTCACAGTACTCGTATAAAAACATAAGTAAAATTCAGGTCTATGCCTGTGTGCGAATAGAAATACTTATTTTGTTCGTCAAATACGGCGTTTCTGCTGTTAATACTTAATTTTGCTTCTAGATTTTTCTTGTTGGCGCTCCCCGTGCCTTGTCGCAATACTCGCCAATTCAGCCACTCAAATCAAGGGTTTATTCTTTTATTAATTTGAAGCGCATTTGCGCCGCTCTTTTAGGAGCGGAATAAACCTGTGCTTCGGGCTGGCTCCAATCTCCCTTTGACCGTATCCTGAGGAGATATTGCGTCGACATTTAGACGACAATGCTGTGTGGGAGATTAAGTAGAATGTTGGACAATGCCATTGCGGGCCGGATTAAGGATGCGGTGGATGCAGCCTTTGATGAACAAGTGGACTGCACAGCGGAATTGGTGAAATTCCCTTCGCGCCGGGGGCGCGAGCATACGGCCCAGGATTTTATGGCCAGGGCCATGCGGGAACAGGACCTAAAGGTCGATCGCTGGCAGATTGAGGTGGATCAGATCAGCCATTTGCCGGGCTTTTCCCCGGTCTATGCAGATTATGACAATGCCTTCAACGTGGTGGGGGCCCATCGCAGTGACAATCCCACCGGGCGCTCGCTCATTCTGAACGGCCATATTGATGTGGTGCCAGAGGGTCCGGTTGAGATGTGGACCACACCGCCGTACGAGCCACGCATTGACGGCGGCTGGATGTATGGCCGTGGTTCGGGCGATATGAAGGCGGGCCTGGTCGGTGCCATGTATGCCCTGCGTGCCCTGCGCAGTGAAGGTTGGGCACCCGGCGCAGACGTCCTCCTGCAATCGGTGGTGGAGGAGGAATGTACCGGCAATGGTGCGCTGGCCTGCCTGGCGCGCGGCTACCGGGCCGAGGCGGCGTTGATACCGGAACCTTTAGGTGATTGCCTGATCCGGGCCCAGTTGGGTGTTATGTGGTTGCAGATCAAGGTACAGGGGGTGCCCGCCCATGTGGCTTATGCGGGCACCGGGTCGAACGCCATTGATGCCGCCTTTGTGCTGATCCAGGGTCTGAAGGAACTGGAAGTGAAATGGAACGCTCAGCGGGTGGATCAACCCCATTATGCGGATCATGACCATCCCTTGAATTTCAATGTTGGCAAAATTGAGGGCGGCGACTGGGCCTCTTCCGTACCGTCATGGTGTGTCTTTGATCTTCGTGTAGCGGTATATCCCGGTGATGATCTGGCCGAACGCCGGGCGGAGTTGGAGGCCTGCATCCACGATGCCGCCGCCCAGGACGCGTTTTTGCGCAATGCCCCACCGCAGGTCACCTATCATGGCTTGATGGCGGAGGGGTATACCCTACATGATGCGGATGAGGCTGAGGCGACCCTGGGCTGGGCCCATGAAAGCGCTTATGGGGAGTCTTTGCAGGTGGTGGCGACAACGGCAACCACGGATGCCCGTTTTTTCGGGCTCTATGCAGATATTCCAGGGCTTGTTTATGGTCCCACATCGGATGCCATTCATGGCTTTGATGAACGGGTCAATCTGGAATCGGTACGGCAGAATACCCAGGCCATGGCGTTGTTTGTCGCTGAATGGTGTGGCCTCGAAGATTTGAAATAAGACATCTTGCAACAAGTATAGGGAATGTCAGACATGCAGCCAGATATTGAAATTGCCCGCCAGGCCAGCACACTGCCTATAGAACAGATTGCTGAAAAGCTGAATATCCCCAGCCAATATCTTTATCGCTATGGTTCGGACAAGGCCAAGGTGGATTTGGACTATCTGGCAACATTGAATGACCGACCCGACGGCAAGCTGATCTTGGTTACCGCCATCACACCAACACCCGCGGGCGAAGGCAAAACGACAACTACGGTTGGTCTGGGTGATGCCATGAACCGGATCGGCAAGAATACCACCATTTGTTTGCGGGAACCCAGCCTGGGGCCGTGTTTCGGCACCAAAGGAGGCGCTGCGGGCGGCGGCTTTGCCCAGATCGTGCCCATGGAAGATATTAATCTGCATTTCACGGGTGATTTCCACGCCATCGGTGCGGCCAATAATCTGCTGGCCGCCATGCTGGATAACCACATCTATTGGGGCAACAAGCTGGATATCGATGCCCGGCGCATATCGTGGCGTCGGGTCGTCGACATGAATGACCGGGCCTTGCGCTCCATCGTGGTCAATCTGGGCGGTGTGGCCAATGGCTTTCCCCGCCAGGATGGTTTCGACATCACCGTCGCATCTGAGGTGATGGCGGTATTCTGTCTGGCCACGGACAGCGACGATCTGCGCCGCCGTCTGGGCAACATCGTCGTGGCGCAGAACAGCAAACGTGAAGTGGTCACAGCCCGGCAGCTGGATGCGGATGGTGCCATGGCGGCATTGTTGAAAGATGCGATCCAGCCCAACCTGGCGCAAACCTTGGAGAATAACCCGGCCTTTGTCCATGGCGGCCCGTTTGCCAATATCGCCCATGGCTGCAATTCCGTGATCGCCACGAAGGCAGCCTTGAAGATGGCTGACTTCGTTGTGACCGAGGCGGGTTTTGGCGCTGACCTGGGCGCGGAAAAATTCCTCGACATCAAATGCCGCAAGGCCGGACTGCGACCGGACGCAGTTGTTTTGGTGGCAACCGTACGTGCCTTAAAGATGCATGGTGGCGTGGGCAAGGATGATCTGACAAAGGAAAACGTACGGGCGGTCGAACAAGGTCTGGAAAACCTGGGGAAACATTTGGAAAACCTGGCCAAATATGGCGTCAAGGCGGTGGTCGCCATCAACCAGTTCACCGCCGATACGGATGCTGAAATGGCGGTCATTCAAGATTATTGCCAAGGGTTTGGCGTCGATGCCTATGTTTGCAGCCATTGGGCAGACGGTGGTGCGGGTGCTGAGGGGCTGGCGCAAAAGGTGGCGGAGATCGCGGAATCCGGTGCCTCTGATTTCAACACCCTTTATGAAGACGAAATGCCCCTGTGGGACAAGATGCGCACCATCGCCCAGGAAATTTACGGCGCTGATGATATCTCCGCCGAACGGTTGGTGACGGAGCGGTTCAAGCAGTTGCAAGAACAAGGCTATGGCCACCTGCCGATCTGTGTGGCGAAAACTCAATACAGCTTTTCCACCGACCCAAACCGCAAGGGGGCGCCCAAGGGCCATACGGTCTCTATCCGCGAAGTTCGATTGGCGGCGGGTGCGGAATTTTTGGTGGTGGTCTGCGGCGACATCATGACCATGCCCGGCCTGCCCTCCCGCCCGGCAGCGGAGAAAATCGGCCTGGATGAAAATGGCCAGATTACAGGTCTGTTCTAGCTTGCGTCAGTGCGTTGGGGGCGTGTTGGGGCGGCAATCTTGTTGCTGCTCTTTATAGCCCACGTTTTCGCTCTGCAAGCAAATGCCGAACACGCGGCCCAGCGTGCGGACAATTACGTTATTCC
>JAPKBD010000471.1 GCA_028824965.1 Alphaproteobacteria bacterium
GCAGGGCACTATCAAGGGCGTTGACCGGGCCGTTGCCCTCCGCCACCGACATGATCTCACGCCCATCGACGGAGATTTTCACGGTCGCCTCAGACACGGTGATCAACTCCCCCTTAGCATTGTGGCGATGTTCGACCATGACGCGGAAGCCGTTGACGTCGAAATAATCCGACACTTCGCCTAACGCCCGCCGGGCCATCAATTCGAAACTCGCCTCCGCCCCATTATAGGCATAGCCTTCGAATTCCTTTTGCTTCACCTCATCCAACAAACGATTGATCCGTGGATCTTTCGGATCGACCTCAATGCCGGCCTCTGCCAACCGGGCCAGGATGTTGGATCGCCCGGCCTGGTTCGAAACCAGGACCTGGCGGCTGTTGCCCACCAGGCCTGGGTCAATATGTTCGTAGGTCTGCGGGTTCTTCAATACGGCAGAGACATGCAGCCCGCCTTTATGGGCAAAAGCGGACGCGCCAACGAACGGTGCCTGGCGCGCAGGTGCCCGATTTAGTAGTTCATCGAGCAGATGAGATGTCGCGGTTAGATGGCGCAGACCGTCATCATCAACGCCAATCTCAAAATTCTCCGCAAACCCAGGCTTTAACTTCAGAATGGGGATCAGCGCCACCAAATCTGCATTGCCGCAGCGTTCACCCAAGCCGTTCAAACTACCCTGAACCTGACGCACGCCTGCCTGCACGGCGGCCAATGACCCGGCAATGGCGTTGCCCGTGTCATTGTGACAATGGATGCCCAGACGATCACCAGGAATATGCTCAACCACGTCGCGAACGATGCGGGAGATTTCATGGGGCAGCGCGCCGCCATTGGTATCGCACAGAACGATCCAGCGGGCACCGGCATCGTACGCAGATTTCAGGCAGGACAGGGCGAATTCCGGGTTCGCCTTATAGCCGTCGAAAAAATGTTCCGCATCGAACAGTGCCTCCCGGCCCTTTTTATTGATATGGGCGATGGAGTCGCCGACCATGGCGACATTCTCATCCCGCTCAATCCCCAGGGCCACATCAACATGGTAATCCCAGGTTTTGCCTACCAGACATACCGCGCCGACATCTGCGTTGACCACTTCCGCCAGGCCCGGATCATTGTCCGCGCTGCGGCCAGGCCGTTTGGTCATCCCGAAGGAGGTAAAGATGGCGCGTTTGAGTTTGGGCGGGTCCTGAAAAAAGCTGCTGTCGGTCGGATTGGCACCGGGCCAGCCGCCTTCGATATAATCCACGCCCAACCGATCCAGGGCCTCGGCAATAGAGCGCTTGTCCTCAACGGAGAAATCAACGCCCGAAGTCTGCGCCCCATCGCGCAATGTGGTATCGAATATATAGATACGCTCTTTTGTCATGGCCTTAGCCTCCCCTGCGCCAGGTGGTACCGCCCGCGCCGTCTTCCAAGACGATGCCTTGTGCCGCCAAGTCGTCACGAATTTGATCAGAGGTCGCGAAATCCTTGTTCGCACGCGCCTCCCGCCGCTTTTCGATCAAGCCCTCTATGGCGTCGGCAGAAAGATCATCGTCGCTACCAGCGCCCTGGAACCAAGTTTCAGGGGTTGATTGCAACAGACCCAAAATCCCACCCACGGCCTTCATGTCAGAGGCCGCCGCCGCATCACCCGCCATGGCCAGATCCGACAGGCGATGCATTTCTGCAATTGCTTTGGGTGTATTAAGATCATCGCACAGCGCCGCTTCTACCGCCTCTGGCAGTTCAACAGCTGCCGTCGCGTCAACGATCGCACGATACCACTTGTCCAACGTACGCCGCGCTTCACCGATGGCATCCTTAGTGAAATCCAGCGGTTGGCGATAGTGCGCCGACAACAGGGTCAGGCGGATCGCCTCGCCGGGAAACTCATCCAGTAATTCATGCACTGTGAGGAAATTGCCCAATGACTTGGACATCTTCTCACCGCCCACTGTGACGTGGCCGTTGTGCATCCAGTAATTGGCAAAGGCGGCACCATCATGGGCACAGGTGCTTTGCGCGATTTCGTTTTGGTGATGGGGGAACACCAGATCGATGCCGCCGCCATGAATATCGAATGTTTCGCCCAATAACGCCTCCGCCATGACGGAGCATTCCAAATG
>JAPKBD010000472.1 GCA_028824965.1 Alphaproteobacteria bacterium
GTCATAGTAGTTTTCCTCCTGATCGAACGCTTCTTATTTTATTCCCATGCACCCAGACATTTCTGCTTCTCAAAAGGGTGTTCACACGGGTTATCCAGTAGGATTTGTGGCCTAGAATGTTATATTTCCATAACAAAGAATTTGCCTCAATTTATGAATTATGTCTTAAGTTTGCATAATATTTATGCAGAGCATGCTCATAACTCTCCTAATATTTCGCCGTCACCATGTTGTATTTGGCACAGAGATAATGATTATGGTCATTATTTGTCGCGAGAATTACCCATTATTTCAATCACTTATAGAATGTGATTTTTCTAAGATTTATTGGCATAAGCATTGCTAATCGCCACAGTCCTTTTTTCTATTATATTCCATAATTATTAGTCATATGCGCTTAAGGATATCCCAGCCGGCCCCGAAAAAGACCGAACACCCATTTTGAACGGCCTTTTTTTGGCCGCATAAATCCGCTATGCAGTCACCATGAACCTGTTCCGCGCTATTGCCACAGTTGGTGGCTACACCATGTTGAGCCGAATTCTGGGCTTTGTGCGGGATATATTGATCGCCGGTATCTTAGGTGCTGGGCCTGTGGCAGACGCATTTTTCGTCGCCTTCAAGTTGCCGAATTTCTTTCGCCGACTTTTTGCTGAGGGAGCCTTTAACGCAGGTTTCGTGCCGCTGTTCTCAGATTTATTGGCTAATAAAGGAACCGATCAGGCCCGCCTATTCGCAGAACAGGCCCTGAGTGTTCTGCTATTGACCCTGTTTATCTTTGTCACCTTGGCGCAGCTCACCATGCCGTGGTTGATGCAGGTCCTGGCACCTGGCTTTATCGATAACCCGGAACGGTTTGATTTGGCGGTCACTTTCACCCGCATCACCTTTCCCTATTTGCTGCTTATCTCCCTTGTGTCCCTGATGGGCGGCGTCTTGAACTCTCTACAGCGTTTTGCCGCCGTTGCAGCGACCCCTGTATTGCTGAACCTGTGCCTGATTGCAGCCATCACACTGCTGGCCCCCGAGATGCCCAGTCCCGGCCATGCCCTTGCCTGGGGCGTGGCCGTCGCAGGCGTGGTGCAATTGCTGTGGCTGTCTGTTGCCTGCAAAAAAGCGGGCATGAACCTCCGCCTACCCCGCCCGCAGTTGACGCCAAAGGTGAAGGAACTGCTGACCCTGATGCTACCGGCGGCTTTAGGTGCGGGCGTGGTCCAGATTAATCTGGTGATCGATATCATCCTCGCCTCCCTACTGCCCGAAGGTTCCGTCTCGTTCCTTTTTTATGCGGATCGGTTGAACCAGCTGCCCATCGGAGTGGTTGGCGTGGCGGTCGGCACGGCGATCCTGCCCCTGTTATCCCGTCTGGTGGCGCAAAATGATCAACCGGGTGCCCTGGCGGCCCTGAACCGGGCCATCGAACTAACTTTACTGTTGGCATTGCCAGCTATGTTCGCGTTCCTTTTGACGGCGGATGAATTGATCTTGACGCTTTTCCAACGGGGTCAATTCGATGTTCATGCAGCCGGCGCGACAGCCTATGCCCTGACGGCGTATGCCGTTGGGCTACCGGCTTATGTTCTGGTCAAGGTTTTGGGCCCGGCGTTTTTTGCCCGCCGGGATACCCGCACCCCGGTCCTAGTGGGCATCGCAGCCGTGCTGGTTAATCTGATCCTGAACCTGATCCTGATGCAGTATATGGCCCATGCGGGTCTGGCATTGGCCACAGCCATTGCCGCTTGGCTGAATGTCGGCCTGCTGGCCTGGATCCTGTATCGCCGGGGGGATCTGGTAGCCGACCCGCGCTTAGTGCAACGATTGGGCAGCGCAATTGGGGCGGCCCTTGTTATGGCGGCGGTTCTTTGGTGGTTGAAAGGCTATTTGGCGGCGCCGTTCTTGGACGGCGAGGTCCAGCGCATATCGGCATTGGCTGCCTTGGTCGTGGCGGGGCTGCTCAGCTATGCCATCGCCGCAATTGTTTTTCGTGCCGTCCGCCTACCGGAACTTCAAAACCTGTTGTCCCGCAGGCGCTAGGGCGCTATGCATAGCGCGAATTTTACAACGCAAAAGACGGATGAACCATGACCGAGCGTAAAGCCAC
>JAPKBD010000473.1 GCA_028824965.1 Alphaproteobacteria bacterium
TGCATGCTCCCGGTCTTTGTCCCGGGTAGAAAGCCAGTGCAGCCCGATGGCAAAGCCGTCGATGGCAAAGGGCAGTTCCAACAGTTGTAGGGGGTAATATTGCGCCGCCCGTTCCGCCAGTTGCCGGGGCAAGGTGACAACGTGGTCCGTGCCAGAGACCAGCAGGCAGGCAGACAGAAAATGCGGCACGGAACAGATAACGGATCGGTGCCGCCCCATGGTGCGCAGATGGTCATCGATGACGCCGCGCCGCCCGCCCAAATCGGGTGCCACCAGAATATGACCCAGGTCCAGATAGTCTTCCAATGGGATTGCGGTGGATGCCTTGCGCACTGCACCTTTAAGGCGCGGGTGGCCCCGGCGGGTGACACAAACGAAATCCAACTTGGCGAGAGGTTTAGAGACCAGGTTTTTCAAGCCCATGGTGATATAGGCGATGACGAAATCCACCCGCTCCAACTCCAACGTTTCTTGCAGGATATCGCTGCGAAAGGGGCGCACTTCGATAGAGACGCCGGGGGCGGCCACGGCCAATGCGGCAACCAGGTCCGTTAGGAACAACACCTCCTCCAAATCCGACATGACGAAGGTGAAATTGCGCTTCATGGTGGCCAGTTCGACCCCCGGTACGGCGCCCTCTTCGGTGATCCCCTGCAGGTCCGTTAAAGCCCCCTCAATGGTCGGCCACATATCCGTTGCGAACTTTGTCGGCAGCATGCCGTTGCGGGAGCGGACAAACAGGGGATCGCCCAATTGATGGCGCAATCTGGTCAGGGCATTTGAGGCCGCAGGTTGTGTCAGGCCAAGGCTTATCGCGGCCTGAGAGACAGAGCCATGGCGCATGATGGCCGCGAACACCGCATAGAGGTTGAGGTCCATAGGGTATTGGTAAAGTGTGGTATTCATAAAATCAATAGATCGATATATCAAAGATAAATTTCATTGTTGAACTTTCGCCCCTTACGTTTCCTGAATGGTTTCAACAATCAAGAAGGACGGGATCGATGTTTGGTATTCTTATTCAATATGACTATGACGGCGATGAAGCACCCTGGTTGGCTGCGGTGGAAGAATTTGTCACCTCGATTGATGCGGACCCGGCCCTGAAGGGGCATTTCGATTATCGCGTGAACATCACATCGGATGGTGTTGGACGGGTACACGTGGGCCGTTGGGACAGTGAGGCGACGTTGGCTCATCTACAGTCCCAGGATTTCTTCAAACAGTTTGCGGGCAAGGTCGGAGAATTTTCCGGCGGCACACATCAAGCAATGCGCCTGCAATTATCGGCGGAAACGGCGGCGTGAACGCCATTTTGATTGTTTCTGGTGCCCTTGCCGCCTTTATGGTGGTGGGGCACTGCACCCTTGGCCGAAAACAATTTTTCCTGCCCATGTTGGTGGCAGACTTTGACCCAACGGCCAAGCGGATCATGGCCTTCGTTTGGCATATGTCGACGGTAGATTTGGTCGCTGCCGCTGGTGCGTTATTTTACGCAGGCGTTGTGCCTAGCGCCGCGGGCCCTCTGGCACTGTATGTCACAGTGCAGTTCCTCGCCATTGGATTGGTGCATCTGTTTCTGGTCAGCACATCAAAATTGCCTGGGGCCATCTACAAACAGTTCCAGTGGAGTCTATTCCTCGCTGTAGGTTTCACGGCCCTGGCAGGCGCATGAAGCGATGCCGTCTTGACCCGTGGCACGATCCAGCAAACTATTCCGCCAACAGTTTAGGGGCGGAGTATCATGAGTATAGAAACGGACTACCTGGTCATTGGCGCGGGCGGCATGGGCATGGCGTTTGCCGATGCGGACATCGTCATTGTGGACAAGCATGACAGACCGGGCGGCCACTGGAACGATGCCTATCCTTATGTACGCCTGCATCAGCCATCTTCATTCTATGGGGTGAATTCCCGCCAGCTGGGCAGTGATACCAAGGATCAGCACGGCTGGAACAAGGGCTTATACGAGCTCGCGTCTGCATCTGAGGTCTGCACCTATTTCGAACAGGTTATGCAGCGGCAGTTCCTGCCCACGGGCCGGGTTCAGTATTTTCCTATGTCGGAATACAGGGGAGATGGTCGT
>JAPKBD010000143.1 GCA_028824965.1 Alphaproteobacteria bacterium
CGAATTCCTCGACAAATCAAACCAGGCATGCGTTTTTCAGCAGCCTGCTAGACCTCAGTGACCTGGCGCGGTTGATAGATGGCTGTGTGTTCAATGTGGGCCAGGGGGCGGCTGCCTTGGGCCAGAATTAAGGCGTCCAGTTCCACAAACAGGTGGCCCTTGCGTTCGTAATTTTTCACCACTTTGGCCCGGATGGAGATATCTTCGCCGTGATGGGCGATGGCGAAATGCTGTACTTTGCTGCCCACATGTATCCAGGGACCCAATATGACGTTCTGGGTTAGGACCCAGTTGCCAAAGCGTAATAGATGGCCCGGATGGATCAGCTTTTCGTCTGCATAAAGGGGCAGATCTTCACGCACATCTGCCTGATAGGCGATTTCCTTCGCACCGTCACAATTGACTTCATAGGTCCCCAGCAAAGCCCCTTCGGGCAAGGAGTTGGGTGACGCGGGCAAACGATCATCGGGCAGGGGTGCTGTGCCATAGTCGGCCAAATCGGGGGCGGCAGCATCGATGGCGGGCAGGCTGACGGTACCTTCCGCACAAAGTTGCCCCGCACTTACGACACTGATCGCCATGGCGTCAGGTTGATGGGGAATGGCCTCCGCCGAAATGGTTGCCATGGCACCTTCATAGACCGGTTTGATAAAGCGGCAGTCCACTGTGCCCCGGACCAGCCAATCCTGGCCCCATCGTGTCACGGCCGGGTGGGTCATGTAGGCATAGATATCAACGCCTGGGACCAAACCGCCCGAAAAGCCGAACTTCTTGGCCACGGCATCGTCATGAATTTTGTTTTCGGAATCTTTGGCCGTGTTGTAGGCCTCGACCTCATAGTCGGCAAATGCGGCATCAACAGTCATCTGGGAACGCTCCTTTACTCATCGTCGTTTTTTATCATCGCTTTTTATCGTCTAGGGCATCAAGAAAATTATAATAGGTGCGGGTTGCCGTTACGGCTATCCCACGCAGGAAATGCAAGGGTAGGGGGCGGGGCCTCATATTCGGGAAATCATGTTCCGGCGCAGCGGTCGCCAAAGCCCGGTCGGCCAAAATCTTACCCATCATCGTGGCCATTGCAACGCCCCGACCGTTAAAGCCCAGGCCGGCCCACAGCCCCGGCGCCAGTTCGTGCAAGTGGGGATAATGATCCGTGGTCAGCGCCACCTTGCCGTTCCAGGCGAATTCAAATTCGATTTCGCCCGCATCAGGCAACAGGTCGCGAATGCGGTCCCGCAGGCCGTCATACATACTGACCGCGCCGCTTTCATAAGCCGAACCACCGCCCCCCATGATCAGGCGGCCATGGGCGTCCTGTCGAAAATACCACAATACACGATGGGTATCGGACAATACCTCGCCACCGCCCAATATCCTGCCACGCATGTTTTCGCCCAACGGTGCCGTTGCCACCTGGACGCTGAAGACCGGCACCACGGTTTGCGCCAGACCGGGCCAAAGCCCGTCCGTATAGCCGTTGGTGGCAATGATCACCTTGTCAGCCCGCAAAATGCCCTGAGGCGTCGTCAGAGACCAACCCTTCCCATTTCGACCTAGATTGGCCCGGCTTAGATCCTGCACCGGTGATGACCCGTAAACACGCGCGCCGTTCGCCATTGCCGCACGGGCCAGACCCCTGGCATAGCTGAGGGGTTGGACGCTGCCGCCCCGCTTGTCGATCCAGCCGCCGTGATAGCGGCCATCACCCATGCGCTGGCTCAGCTCAGCCGGTTCCAGCCAGGCGACGTCTGCCTCCCGCCCGGCCCAGTCGCCATGGCGCTTTTGCAGATCACCCAGCATAGCGTGGGTATGGGCGGCCTGGATCCAGCCGTTCTGTTGACCGTCGCAGTCAATGTCATAGCGTTTGATCAGATCAAACACCAAATCGGCGGCAGCCCCCGATGCCCGCACCATGGCCTCGCCGTCTTTCTCGCCAAACCGCGCCAATATTTGCCGTGGGTCTTCCTTCAGGCCGGGAATAACCTGACCACCATTGCGCCCCGATGCGCCCCAACCGGGTTCCGCTGCCTCCAACACAGCAACATCCGCGCCGCCGGTTGCAAGGTGCAGGGCCGCAGATAGCCCTGTGAAGCCGCCGCCGATGATGGCAACATTCGCGCGCGCCTCACCCACCAGCGCCGGTGTCTCTGGCGCAGGGGTGGCTGTCGCGGCCCAGAGGGAGCTAGGCAAGCTCAAATTCGTCGTCGGTTTGGTGTAGGATGTTTGGCTCATGGGATTACTTTAGCACGCCAAGGCGGCAATGGATGATGGAAGAAATGGAGGCGGCAGTGAAAATTCTTGGCCTGGTTGCCTGTGGGGTATTGGTTGCCTATGCGGCTCTGGCCGCCGGCTACACGGTGATCCAACGCTACTTGATGTATTTTCCCGACGGCAGTCTGCCCAGCCCTGGTGATGCAGGTGCGCCTGGGTTTCAGGCGGTAACGATCCGGACTGTCGACGGTCTGGCACTGGTATCCTGGTATCGACCAGCAAAAAAAGGCTTTGCCACCATTGTCTATTTTCAGGGAAACGGCGGCAATATCTCACACCGCATTTACAAAACCCTGCCATTGGTCGAGGCGGGGTATGGCTTGTTGTTGGTTGGCTATCGCGGCTATGGCGGCAATCCGGGAAAGCCCAGCGAGGACGGCCTATATCATGATGGCCGGGCGGCTATCGCCTACCTACAAGAACAGGGCGTGCCGAACGAACGCTTAGTGGTGTTGGGGGAATCCCTCGGCACCGGGGTTGCCGTCCGTATGGCCTGGGAAACCCGGGTCAGGGCCGTGATATTGGAGGCCCCTTATACCTCAACCGTCGATGTGGGGCAGGCGGCGTATTTCTTCCTGCCCGTGGGATTGTTGATGTATGACCGTTTTCCGTCTATCGACCTGATTGCTGAGATCCAGGCACCCTTATTGGTGATCCATGGAGAGGCGGACAAGATTATCCCGACCCGGTTTGGCCGTAAGTTGTTTCGCACAGCCCGACAGCCCAAGGAGGCGCATTTCCTGCCAGGCGCTGGACACAATGACATGGTTGATTACGGCTTGATGGATATCGAATTGAAGTTCCTGGCCGGCCTGTTGGAATAGATCGGTTGCCAGGCGTTGGCAGACTGGCACGCACTATGCCAAGATGGACGTCCTTCCTTTGTCCTGGCGTCGGTAAATTTCCCATGATCGCAGATAAATCCAAATGGACCCTGGTGAACCTGGTCCGCCATCAAGCCGAACATTTCGGGGAGAGAGAGTTTATCTCCTTTGAACAGGGGCCACGGTTAACATTCGCGGCTTTGGACCGGGACACTGATGACCTGGCTCTGCGCCTACGCGCCGTGGGCGTTGTGCCCGGTGACCGGGTTATGGCTCTGGTTAAGAACCGGGTGGAATTTCTGTTGTCTTTGATTGCGACAAACAAGCTGGGGGCCATTTTCGTACCCATCAATACGGAATTGAAGGGCGCGTTCCTGCAGCATCAATTGCATAATGCATCGCCTCGCGTCGTTCTGGTGGATGCTGAACTGGTGCCCGCGTTCTCAGGTGTTGGGCCAGGCGATGAACAGGTTGGCTCTGTCGTTGTTATTGCGGGCGCTGTGCCAGCGGCAATGCCGGCGGTTTTTGCTGGCGCGCGGCAGATGTCATTTGATGAATTGGCGGCGATGCCGCCTGTAACAGACACCGATCTGGCCGTGCCCGAACCCCACGATATTTCATGCATCATGTACACGTCGGGTACAACGGGGCCGTCCAAAGGCGTTTTGATGCCCCATGCCCATATGTATTTGGGTGGATATGGCGTTGCCACGTCCATCGGCATGAACGAAGACGATTGTTACTACATCTGCATGCCTCTGTTTCATGGCAATGCTTTGATGATGCAAACAATTGCGACGCTGATCAGTGGTGGCCGGGCCCATGTGGTGGAACGCTTCAGCCCCAACCGCTGGCTGGAAGAAGTCCGTGCCTGTGGCGCGACGTTGACCAATGCCCTTGGTGTGATGCCGGAGTTTATATTCCGCAGCCCAGCAGCCGACAATGACAGCGACAACAATCTTCGAATTGTTATGGCCGTGCCGGTGGCAGAAGAATGGGCCGGTGCGTTTGAGGCCCGGTTTGGCGTTCAGATTATCCAAGGTTTCGGGATGACCGAATGCAATATGGTGGCTTATTCAAATCCCGGCGATCCCTTGGTGGCGGGCTGTGCCGGTCATATCCTGGATGATTTCTTCGAAGTTCGCATTGTTAATACCGACACCGATCTGGCGCTGCCGAACGGAGAGGTTGGTGAGATTGTCGTGCGCCCGAAATTGCCCAGCGGCTTCATGGTCGGTTATTACAAGATGCCGGAGCGCACGGTGGAGGCATGGCGCAATTTGTGGTTCCACAGTGGTGATGCGGGCAAGCTGGATGACCAGGGCCAGCTGCATTTCGTTGACCGGATCAAGGATTGTATCCGTCGCCGGGGCGAAAATATCTCCTCGTTCGAGGTGGAGCAGGTTTTGAACAATCACCCATGCATTGCTGAAAGCGCCGTGATTGGCGTCAAAACAGCGGATGCTGGGGGCGAGGAGGAGGTCATGGCGGTGATCGTCGGGCGGGGGGAGGTGGATAACACAACCCTGCTAGATTACTGCGTTGACCTGATGCCCCGCTACGCGGTGCCGCGATTTGTGGTGCGGGTCGCGGCCCTGGACAAAACCCCGACGGGAAAATTGCAGAAACAGGCCCTGCGGGATGCAGGCGTTACAGCGGACACCTGGGACCGGGAGACGGTCGGATACAAAATTGCACGACGTTGAAATTTAGAAAATTAGGGATGAGAAAACAATCATGGCACATCTAAACGGTTCGGAAATTCTGGCAAGGGCATTGAAACTGGAGGGGGTGGATGAGCTGTTCTTCCTTATGGGCGGACCTATGCTGGCGGCGGAAGCGGCCACCATCAAGGAAGGCATCCGCTGTATTGATGTGCGCCACGAACAGGCCGCCGCTATGATGGCGCAGGCCTATAGCCGCCTGCAACAACGTCCCGGTGTCTGCATGGCAGCGTCGGGCCCCGCGACCATCAATCTATCCACCGGCCTGGCCAATGCGTTGATCGATTGCTGCCCCGTGGTGGCCCTGGGCGGGGCGGGCCCGGTTTCGGGTTATGGCCGTCAGGTTTTCCAGGAAATTGACCAGATGGAGATTATGTCCGGCTGCGTGAAATATGCCGCCCGGGTTCATGATGCCCGTCGCATTCCCGAGATGTTAAATGTTGCGATGCAGCGCGCCATGTCGGGCAAACCTGGACCGGTCTATCTGGACCTACCGGGCGACGTGCTCTACCAGATGGTGGATGAGGATACGATCGATTGGTCCCCCTCCGAACGCCCTATTCTGGCTCCCCGTGCTCCCGCACCGCAAAGCCAAATCGATGAGCTGGCTGCCGCACTGGCCAAGGCGGAACGCCCGGTGCTGCTGTCGGGCAGTGGCATTATCTGGTCCCAGGCGTGGGAAGAACTGCATGCCCTGGTCGACGCTACGGGCATCCCGTTTTACACCACGCCACAGGGCCGCGGCGTGATCCCGGAGGATCATCCCTGCTGTTTCCCGGCCGCACGTTCGACTGCCTTTCGGGATGCGGATCTGATTGCTGTTGTGGGCACCCGGTTGAACTATATCGTCGCCCATCTGGCACCGCCGCGTTTTTCGGGCGATGCGACGATTGCCCGCATTGATATCGATGTAGAGGAGATTGCCGGTAGTCCGCGAAAACTGGATATTGGCATCGTGGCTGACGCTAAAACGGCATTGGGGCAATTGAACCAGGCCATCGCGGGCAAGATTGATCCGGGACAATATGATGCCTGGCGCAAAAATCTGGCCGAGGTGGAAGCTGCCAAACGGGCCGGGCCCGGCAGCAACAGCCTCTCGGACGCCGTCCCCATTCATCCCCTGCGCCTGTGTGAAGAAGTGAAAAACTTTATGGACCGGGATGCCATTCTGGTGGTCGACGGTCAGGAAATTCTGAACTATGGCCGCCAGTCCATGCCCACCTTCGCACCGGGCCATCGCCTGAATTCAGGCCCCTTCGGCACCATGGGTGTGGGCCTGCCGTTTGGTCTGGGTGCAAAGGTGGCAAAGCCCGATACCCAGGTTATTGTCGTGCATGGTGATGGTTCTTTTGGGCTGAATGCGATGGAGCTGGATACAGCCGTGCGCCACAACATCCCCGTGCTGGTGGTCATCAGCCTGAACGGTGGCTGGACCGCCGACCCGACCAAGGAAAAGCCGGGCCGGGATTTGGGCTATACCCGCTATGACAAAATGGCCGAGGCCTTGGGTTGTTATTCTGAGTATGTGGAGGAGCCGGGCGATATCGCCGCCGCTTTGGCACGGGCCCAGGCCAAGGTTGATGAAGGCATGGTTGCCGTCGTCAACGTTAAAACAGATTGGGCTGCGCAAGCTGTGACGCAAAAATTCGCGACTTATTCGACCTAGCTTGGTTGGTTAAAAGCCGGCTTCAGGATCCTTCAGGTATTCTTCCTCCGCCGCCGTGTTCGCTCGTGCCAGGGCGGCATTGCGGTGGGGGAAGCGACCATATTCGATGATCAGTTCGCGATGTTTGACCGCAGCCTCGTACGATTTTTCGCCGTTTTCAGTTGAGCGTAAGATCTCCGCCAACTGAAGGCCTTGTTCCTGATCGTCCAGGTTTTCGCTGTGGGTATAGGGCAGCACAAAGAACTTTGTTATCAGGGTATCGACCCCCTCCAGCCAACCGGCCTCTACCCCATGTTTTGCCAGGGCCAGGGCCTTGGCATCGTTGGCGAAGGCCGCAGCCGTGCCGCGATGGATGTTGCGGGTAAATTGGTCCAACAAGATCAACAGCGCCAAGGTGCCATCCAGGCTGTAGGACCAATGGTCCAGGTTACCCCGTGCTGCGGCATCGATGGTCGTGGAGAATTTTTCCCGTATTTCAGTATCAAACTCCGATCCGCCGGCGTTTTGGCGGGCGAACCAAATCTCCCGCGACTGCCCACGTTCCGGCGAACCGGCTGGAGTGAACCAAAAATCCAACACGTCGCGGCGGCTTTTGACGCCCGTTGGGCGCAATTCGCATTCCCGCATATAGCCTTCAATCCTCTCCCGCCAGATGTCGGGAAAGGGATGCGCTTTGATTTGCGGTGTGTGGACGTCACGCACAAGGGCGGCGGTAAAACCACCCGTGCAGACCAGGGGCCCGCCGACCTTGGTCATGGTGATCCGGTGAGTGATGGAAGTGCGGCCCAGCTTTTCAATTTCCACCACAGTGTCAAAGCGGTCGCCGACCACAAGGGGGCTATGGAAATCAAATTTCAGGGATACCGCCGGGTTGCCCAGATTTTCCCGCTTCATCTGATACCATGTTTGGCCCAAAACCGCCTCGTACCAGACCTCCACCGCGTCGATGGCGAAGTCGATGAATTTGCCTGTATAGGCAATTTCGGCAGTATCCGTATCGCCCCAGTTGATACGCCGGCGCACGGAAAACGGAATATCGGACTGAGGCCGCTGGCCGCCAAAATCGGATGTAGGGATGGGATCGTTGGGTGAATCGGACATTGCTCCATTATGCATGGTTATGCATTCGTGGCGACCATTGCCAATCGCGGCTAAACTAACCCGCAATAGATTCCCAGCCCCATTGACCAAGGCGCAGCCGACATGACGACAGAGGATACAGCGCCTTCGGTGGAGGCCAGCTTACGTCCCATGCCCTGGGTCCTGATTGCAGCATCTTGTTTTGCCACTTTCGCTATTACTGCCAGTGGTGCCACTCGCACGCCATTTTTGATCCATATGGCGCAGGATCTTGATGTCAGTTTGGGTTTGATCGCAAATTTGTTTGGCATGACCTCCATCGCCTGGGGTTCGGCATCTTTTCTGGCCGGCGTTGTATCCGACCGTGTGGGCCGACGGCCCTTTTTGGTCTGTGCGCCCATTGCCGTGGCCGTCGCGTTGAGCTTTGTCTCCAATGCGGAGAGCTATATGGCTGTTGCGATCTGGTCGACAGTTGCGGGGGGCTGCAGCGGCCTTTTCACCGGCGTTAGCCTGGCGGAGGTAGCCGGGCGGGTCTCTGACCGGCAGCGGGCCCGGGCCATTGGCTGGGTGATGGCGGGGCAATCGTTGACCTTGTTGATTGGTGTGCCGCTGGCATCCTGGCTTGGTGCCTCAGTAGGGTGGCGCGGCGTGAACCTGTGCGTGGCCGCATTGGAAATAGCGGCTGCCCTGGCCATGTTCGCGACCACATCAGCCGTGGCTAACAGGGCCGCGACAAAGGCAGCCCTAGCCGCCGCGCCGCCGCCCAATTTACGGGCCATTCTAACCGTGCCGGTGCTGCGATTGTTGGGCAGTGTGATTGCCGAACGTATCTGTTTTGGTCTGACAGCAGTGTATTTTGCGACCTTCATGTTGCAGACGTACGATCTCTCCCTGACGGCACTTGTGATCCCTTTGGCGATTTTTGCTGTTGGAAATATTCTGGGAACCCTTATTGGCGGGCAGTTGGGCGATCGTCTGAAAAACCGGATGTTGACCTTTTCCCTGGCCCTGATGACATCAGGCGTGGTGGCCATTGTCCTGTTTGGCTGGCAGGGCGGCGTCGCTGTCTCGGTCATCTTAGGCTTTGCCTATATGTTTTTTAACGCCTTGGCGCGCCCCTCGTTGATGGCCGAACTGGCCAATGTGCCTGGCGAAGTGCGGGGTACGGTGATGGGCCTGAACAGTACCGCCGCATCGTTCGGGTGGTTGGCCGCCGCCTCCCTGGGGGGGTGGTTATTGGCGACGGTGGGCTTTGTCGGTTTTGGCCCGCTGGCGGCTGTATTGTCGGTATTTGGTGCGACTTTGGCTCTTGCGAGACGCAGGCATTAGGAGAAAGCTGGTGGCGGATGTTTTTGAATTCACTGTGAATGGTGAGGCGCGCTCGATTGAGGCGGATGTTGCGCGCCCATTGATTTATGTCCTGCGTAACGAACTGGGACTGACGGGAACCCGCTATGGCTGCGGGCTGGAACAGTGCGGCAGCTGCATGGTCCTGATCGATGGGGAGCCCGAGTATGCGTGCACACGGGGTATGGATACGGTCGCTGGGCGCGATGTGAGGACAATCGAGAGTTTAGGCACAGATGCAAAGCCTCATCCCTTGCAACAAGCCTTTCTGGATGAGCAGGCAGGCCAATGCGGTTATTGCCTGTCAGGCATTCTGATCAGCGCCAAGGCCTTGTTGGATCGAAACCCCAGTCCCAGCCGGGCCGATATTGTTGCGGCACTTGAAGGGCATTTATGCCGATGTGGGGCACATATTCGTATCATCCGGGCTATCGACCGCGCAGCGGCTGTTATGCGGGGGGAGGCGCGCTCATGACTTTGCCAAACAGTGTGCTTGCCAATCCACGCTTCGATCAATGGCTGAAATTTCTGTCTAACGAAACCCTGCGCATGGCCACGGGCAAGGTGGAGATCGGCCAGGGCATCACCTCCGCCCTGCCGCAAATCGCGGCGGAGGAACTGGACCTGCCCCTCGATCGTGTGATCGTGTTATCGGGCGATACGGTATCAGGGCCCGATGAACGCTATACCTCATCCAGTCTGTCAATTATGGAATCCGGTGCTGCTATACGTCTGGTTTGTGCCGAGGCGCGGAGCTTGTTGCTGGATCGCGCGGCCTTGCGACTGAATTGCAGTGTTGCGCAATTGTCTGTGGAGGTTGGTCAATTCGTCGTGGATGGCGCGGCCTCCGACCTGACTTATTGGGATGTGTCAGGGGAGATTGATTGGTCCCAAGCCGTCACGGGCAACGGTAGCCCCAAGTCCCATACGGATTATCGTATCGTTGGACAAAGCGCGCGCCGGCGCGATCTGCCGGCGAAACTGTCCGGCGGGGTGTTCATCTATGATCTGATGCACGATAATATGTTGCATGCCCGCGTCCTGCGACAGCCAGGGCCTGGTGCCGTGCTGCTAAGCCTGGATGAAGCCGCGATCCAACGGGCCGCACCCGGCGATATCGAAATCCTGCGCCTGGAGAATTTTGTCGCCTTTATAGGCGGGGATGAATGGGCCGTGGAAATGGCTGCCACCGTCGCACCCGATTACGCGACCTGGACCGGTGCGCCGGAGATTGAGCCGGCGCAACAAGAGGCCGCCTGGTTGCGCGGCGAACCCGCCATCGAAAATTCATATGGCGCACCTGAAAACCCAGTTATATCTGCTGATCTGATTGAGGCGGTGTTCTCCCGCCCCTATGTGGCGCATGCCTCTATGGCACCATCTTGTGCCTTGGCGCAATTTGTCGATGGGCATTTGACGATCTGGTCCCATGGCCAGGGCATGC
>JAPKBD010000144.1 GCA_028824965.1 Alphaproteobacteria bacterium
TTGGGACGCCTTTATCTCCAAAACGACCAATATGATGACGCTCTTGCGAATTTTCAGATTGCCTGGTCTCTCGAACCACCATCTGAAACCTATTTCCGTGGCGTCGTTAACGCCTTAATCGCCAAAAAGGAATTCAAAGAAGGCCTAAGAGCGGTGGATGTGTTCTTGGCACGAAGTCCGGAAAATGCTCGGGCCTACAGTTTACGCAGCGTACTCTATCTGAAACTGGGTTTGCCTGATCAGGCACATACAGCGCTGCGTCGCGCCATTGAAATAAAACCTGAATGGAAGAAACCCTATTTGCAGCTCGGTTCAACTCTGTTGTCGCAGCAAAACACCTCAGATGAGGCAATTTCCGTGCTTCGAAAGGGCTACATAGCGACCGGCAGTAATGAAGACGTCGGCATGCTGCTGGGTGCCGCGCAAATTCGCACCAACGATATGAGTGGTGCCATTCAAACCTACGAAGCCATTCTTGAACGAAATCCGAATAATCTTATCGCAGCCAACAACTTCGCGTCATCGATCGCTGATTTCTATCCCAATGACAGAACATGGTTGGACCGCGCCCTAAAGGCGACGGAAACGTTCCAGGCGTCAACCCAGGCACCATTCCTTGATACACTTGGCAGAGTGCATTATAGGCTGGGCAACATCAAGAAGGCGGTGTCCTACCTGGAGCAGGCAACAAACAAAGCACCAAAATCAGATGAAATCAAAATCCACCTGGCGTCTGCCTATATCAAGGACGGCCAAATTTCCTTGGCGCGCGAAAACCTTCAAACCGTAGTGAAAAGATCCAAGAATCCCGCTACAAAACAATCAGCAAGAAAATTACTAGACACTCTTGTTTCAACCCGCAGGGGATGATTGGGTTACATAATGTACTTTGCAAACACAACGCCCAGATAACCAAACAGGTGAGTGTTTTTCGACCCACATTTTGAATTAGACAGACGGCCCTTGCCGTTCCATCATGGGGCGCTGATTTGCGCTCAAAATGAGGGCTTAGGCAGCTTAGGGAGCCTGTTATGAAGTCACCGATCTGCGATATGCTGGGGATTGAATTCCCCTTAATCGCCTTTACCCACTGCCGGGATGTGGTTGTTGAAGTCTCAAAGGCGGGCGGGATGGGGGTTTTGGGTGCGGCACCCATGCGGTTGGATGAATTCAAGGCATCTTTGGATTGGATCGACGATCATATTGACGGCAAACCCTATGGCGTGGATCTGATCGTACCCAATGCTTATGTGGGCAAATCGGACGGGGACGACGGCGGTGCGGCGAAAGCCAAACGGCCCGAAATAGACTCGTCAGCCCAACGGCAATTCGTCCGTGATGTATTGACGGCCCATGACATTGATGTTTCCGACATCACCGATGAACGTATGCAGCGCAAACCGCGCCTGGCCAAGAATGCGGACAAGGAAGGCGCCTCCACCATCCTGGATATCGCTTTCTCCCACCCCATTAAGCTGATCGCCAATGCCCTGGGTGTTCCGCCCGCCTATATGATGGAGCGGGCCAAGGCTGAGGGCGTGCCCGTCGCAGCGTTAGTGGGCACAAAAGAACATGCCATCGCCCAAGCCAAGGTGGGGGTTGATATTCTGGTCGCTGCGGGCGGTGAGGCTGGCGGCCATTGCGGTGAAATCTCCACCCTGGTGCTGATCCCGGAAGTCTATCGTGCGATCAAACCCTACGGCGATATTCCCATTTTGGCCGCAGGTGGCATTGTCACCGGGTCCCAGATGGCGGCCTGTATGGCCATGGGGGCTGCAGGGGCCTGGACCGGTTCCGTGTGGTTGACCACGTCGGAGGCTGAAACAATGTCGGTGGCCAAGGAAAAGATGCTGGCCGCCACATCGTCAGACACCGTTCGGTCCCGCTGCCGCACGGGCAAACCATCACGGCAGCTGAAATCTGCCTGGACCGATGCCTGGGAGGCAGAAGGCGCACCAGAGGCCCTGCCCATGCCGTTGCAAATCAGCGTTTCGGAGATCGCCATGGATAAGGTCGCGAAGCTGGCGGAAGGCGGCCATGAGGGTGCGATAAAATTGACCTCATACTGGGTCGGCCAGGGCGTGGGTATGATGAACGAAGAGACCTCCGCCCGACAGGTCATGTACGATTTCATGGAAGATTTCATCGAGGCGAGCGAGCGCCTTGGCGGCTTCACGTCTGAATAGCCGAATTGTAAAATGAGTGACACAGCAGACGCCACGAAACTTGGGGGCTTTGCGGGCCTGAACTTGGCCCAGGTCCATGACGCTATTGCCGATGCGATTGGGGATCGGGAGGCGTTGGTTTTTCGTGATCGCCGCTTCACCCATGGGGAGGTGGCAGCGCGCAGCCGCCGTTTCGCAAACTTCCTGGTAGGGCTGGGTATTACCACCCATACAGAGCGAAAAAACCTGGAAAACTGGCAGTCCGGCCAGGACCATGTGGCCCTGTATATGTACAACGGAAACGAATATCTGGAATGCCTGTTGGGCTGTGTAAAGGCCCGTGCAGCGGGGGCAAACATCAATTTTCGCTATGTGGCTGAGGAGCTGCGCTATGTCCTGAACGACGCTAACGCCAAGGCCATTGTCTATCACGCCTGTTTCGCGCCCGTCGTGGCGGAAGTACTACCCCATATTGGCCCACAAAAGGCCTTGATCCAGGTCGATGACGGTTCCGGCGAACCATTATTGCCCGGCGCACTGGACTATGAAGAGGTCCTGGCCGCCGCATCGCCTGACAAGCTGGATCTGAACTATTCGCCCGATGATCTGTACCTGCTCTATACCGGCGGCACCACAGGAATGCCCAAGGGGGTTTTGTGGCGTCAGGGTGATTTCCTCGCCTCCCCCCTGGGGGGAAAGCGGGCGGATGGCAGCGTTATCGAAAATATTGATGACTATGTGGCCATAGCCATAAAATCAAAGGGCTATCGCTCCCTCCCCGCGCCACCCTTTATGCATGGCACGGGGCAATTGATCGCCCTGGCCGCTTGGACCCGAGGCGACGGCGTCGTCCTGCAAAATGTGGTGGAGCGGTTGGATCCAGCAGATTTGTTGGAGCGGGTGGAGACGGAACGGGTCAATATGCTGGCCCTGGTCGGCGATGCCTTCGCCCGGCCCATTTTGGAGGAGATGGATCGCAGCAGCCGTGATCTAAGTTCCCTCCGCATTATTTTGACCAGCGGGGTTATTCTGTCCGCAACGGTGAAGGCTGCGTTGATCGAACGCCTGCCGAAATTGACCATCATCGACACGTTGGGATCGTCGGAAAGCGGACCACATGTGCAGAACATCACGGGTGCCCAAGGAAAATCTGAAGGAGCGGAGTTTCGCATCTCCAAAGACACCGTGGTCTTTAACAAGGACAAGACCGGGCTGCTGGAACCGGGACACGAGGGATTGGGCTGGTTCGCGGTCGGAAAAAACGTGCCGCTGGGATATCTAGGCGATGCAGAGAAAACGGCGCAGGCTTTCCCCATCTTCAACGGTCGGCGTTATGTGGTGCCTGGCGACCGGGTGCGGTTGATCTCTGACCGGGTGATAGAATTTCATGGCCGGGATAACATGACAATCAATTCCGGCGGTGAGAAAATTTTCGTCGAAGAAGTCGAAAAAGCGGTGCAACATCACCCAGGCGTCGCCGGCGTCATCGTAACATCGCGGCCCAGCGAACGGTGGGGCAATGAAGTAATTGCGGTTGTAGCCTTGAAAAATGCGGCGACAGAGACTGATCTTTTGGCGGAGGCTGAAAAGCACATCGCCCGCTATAAACTGCCAAAGGCCTTCGTCTTTGTTGACGAATTGCCCCGTGCCGCCAACGGCAAGCCTGATTATCAACAAGCTAAAACCCTGGCCAGCGAGATATAAAGAGTAAGAAAATGGATTTAGACCTTACCCCCGTCCTGATCGGTGCCGGGCAGGTTACCGAAAAGCAAAACGACATCACCCTTGCCTCCTCCCCCATGGAGCTGATGGAACAGGCGGTCTGGCAGGCGGTGGACAGCGCTGGGTTCGACCGGGCCCGCATGGCGGATCTGGATACCATCGCTGTGGTGAAAAGCCTGTTTGAGTTCACCCGCAATTCACCCCATACCCTGGCCCAGCGCATGGGTGCGGGGAATGCCCGGCAGTGGCTGACGCCGGTGGGCGGTAACATGCCGCAATATGCGGTTAATCGATTTGCCGAAGAGATCGCCAACGGCCAGGCAAAATTCGTTTTGCTAGCCGCAACCGAGGCAATGGCCACAGGCCGCAAAATCGTCAAAGCAGGGGGCAAGCCCGACTGGCGGGAGCCAGCGGACACGGACCCTGAAAGCCTGGTCTATGAGCGGCCCCTGTGCACCAGCTATGAAGAGTCCTACGACATCTGGCCCGCCCGCTTTGTCTATCCGATGTTTGAGAACGCCTTGCGCGGTCGCTATGGCCATTCCATCGAAGAACACCAGCTGGCCATGGGCAAATTATTCGCCAGCTTTTCCGATGTAGCCGCCGAAAATCCCCACGCCTGGTATCCAATCGCCCGCACGGCGGAGGAGATCGCCACCCCCAGCGCCCAAAACCGCTTTGTCAGCTGGCCCTATACCAAATTCATGAATGCCATGAACCAGGTCAACCAGTCAGCCGCCGTGATCATGACATCCCGTGGTTTCGCCAAGGAACTGGGCGTGGCAGAAGACCGCATGGTCTATCTGCACGGCTGTGGTGACGCCAATGAGCTGTGGCATGTATCCGAGCGGGCGGATTACGCCACATCGCCGGCTATACGCGCCATGGGCCGTCAGGCATTGCAGATGGCCGGGCGCGGGATTGAGGAAATTGACTATATCGACATCTACGCCTGCTTCCCCGTTGCCGTGCAAATGGCCCGGGACGAACTGGGCATTGCCGTCGATGACCCCCGCCCCCTGACGATCACCGGCGGCTTGCCTTATCATGGCGGGGCCAATGCCTATGTCATGAATGCCATTGCGGCCATGGTCGACAAGGTGCGGGACAATCCCGGCAAGTTTGGTATCGTGACCGCCAATGGCGGTTATCTGACGGAACATGCGGCCGGGATCTATTCTACAGAACCTTCGCCCGTGCCGACATCAGGCGATGTCCCATGGCGGCGGGAGGATCCCGCCATCGATCAAGCAAAGATCGATGCCACGCCCCACCCGGATTTGGTGGAGGAAGCGAATGGTGCGGCGGTGATCGAAACCTACACGGTCGGCTTTGGCCGGGACAACCAACCCAACAAGGGTATTGTCATTGGCCGCCTGGGCGATGGCAGTAACCCGAACGCCACGCGCTTTTTGGCCAACACCCCCGTTGATGCGGATATGTTCGCCGCCATGACCCGGGACGATTTTCTCGGCCAAGGCGGCAAAGTCGCGCACCAGAATGGCCGCAACATATTTACGCCGAACTGATCAGGAGCTTTCCATGTCGATACTGAGCTATGACGTCAAAGACAACATCGCCACGGTCACCTTGAACCGGCCGGAAATGCGCAACGCCCTGAACCCGGAAATGATCGTCGGGTTGGCGGATGCCTGGGTCAAGGTACGGGATGACGACGACGTCCGCGTCGCCATTCTGACCAGCAGTGGGGAGGGCAGCACCTTTTGTTCCGGCGCTGATCTGGGTGAGTTGATCCCCCTGTTGTCTGGTGCGAAAGAGCCGGAGACGGACTGGGATAAACGCATCACGGATGATCGCCGCATCCTGTTTCAGGCGTTGCTGCGGAATTTCGATACGGAAAAGCCTGTCATCGCCGCCATTAACGGTCACGCCATTGCAGGCGGGATGGAAATCGTTCAAGGCACGGATATGCGGGTGGCAGCACCTGGTGTGAAAATTGGTGTGCAGGAAGTGAAATGGGCAATCTTTCCAGGTGGCGGCTCCACCGTCCGCATGCCCCGGCAAATGCCCTATGCCAAGGCTATGGAGTTGTTGCTGACGGGCGATACGATTACATCCGAAGAAGCACTCGATCTGGGCTTTTTGAACTATGTGGTGCCCGAAGAGGAGGTTTTGGGTAAGGCGCGGGAGATCGCCCAGAAGATCGCCGCCAACGGCCCCATCGCCGTGAAAGCCATTCGCGCCTCAGCCCGGGCCTGTATCGGGTTGCCGGAAAAAGAGGCCCTAAAGCTGGAGAACAAATATTCCGCCCCTGTGCTGGCCACAGAAGATGCCCGCGAAGGCCCGCGTGCGTTCAAGGAAAAACGCAAACCTGTTTATAAAGGGCGTTAGTCAACGCTGATCTTGAAGCGAAATGGATTACCGGGTCAAGCCCGGTAATGACATAATTGGCGGTTTTTCGCCATATTCAGCCCCCTCCATTCGTCATTGCCGAGCCTCGACCCGGCAATCCATGTAGCCGCCGGTGCACCGAAGCATTGACATATAGTATGCTATCATACAGTATGCCGACATATTAATTAACTGCTGCTATAGGCGACGGATCAAATGGCCCCTGCCACAAACTCAAAAAGCACAATCAAAGATCAATCGGATACACGAACAGGTTCCGATATTCTTGCCCGGTTGGATTGGGCGCAAAATCCCGGCTTTCTGATTTACGACGTCCAGCGCCTGATCGCCCAAGTGGTGGATGAGCGGATGAGCAGTGTCGGTCTGACAAATGCCCAGCTACGCGCCGTCCTGCACCTCAACCGCAAAGAGGGGGTGACCCAGGTATTCCTGTCAGAGGAAATGGGCATCAAAAAAGCCTCCCTCGGGGTGTTGTTGGAGCGGTTGGAGGAAAAGGACCTGGTTTTGCGTCGGCCCGACCCCAAAGACCGACGTGCCAATCTGATCTACCTAACCGACAAGGCAAAGGGCCTTTTGGGGCCGATTTACGAGAGCGGCACCTCCGTTATGGATGACCTGCTGGCCGGCCTGGACCGGGGCGAGCAGGAACAACTGGTCGGCCTGCTGTTGCGGATCAAATCCAATGCAAACAATATGAGCCATAAAGCATCCAAAACCGGACCTTAATCGCCTGGAGCAAAATAACGTGGTAACCGAGACACTATCCCCCGACATGGTCGGGCATAAGTTCGAGCCCCTGACCATTTCCTGGCGGGCCAAGGATACCATGCTGTATGCCCTGGGCGTCGGCGCAAAGCCCGCGGATGAGCTCGACTTTTTATATGAGGGTCAGCACCGAATGGGGCCAAAGGTCCTGCCCACCTATGCGGTGATCCCTGCTTTACGTGCCATGGGTAATATTCGCCAGGTGGTGAAGCTGAAAATTCAGCGCCTCCTCCACGGCGAACAGGGCTTTGAGTTGTTGCGCCCCCTGCCATCGGAAACCGAGATCACTCTGGAGAGCGAGGTCTCGGAGGTTTGGGACAAGGGCAAGGCCGGCGTCATTGGCGTAACCGCCCTGGCATCTGACAAGGACGGCCCCCTGTTCAAAAGCCATTCCACCTTGTTTTACATCGGCGGTGGAGGTTTCGGTGGCGAACCTGGCCCATCCACCAAAGACAAGAACCGACCGCCCGAACGGGAACCCGATCTGGTGATCGACTATTTGACCCAGCCCGAACAGGGCGCATTATACCGCCTGTCCGGTGACCGGGTGGCCCTGCATATTGATCCGGAATTCGCGCAAAAAGCAGGCTACGACAAACCCTTTATGCATGGCCTGTGCACCTATGGCTTCGTCGGCCGGGCCATTCTAAATGGCCTTTGCAGCGGCAACGCCGACCGCTTTGTCTCCATGACCGGACGCTTCGCCGACACAGTGCAGTTCGAAGATCACATCGTAACAAAATTCTGGCGGGACGGCGAAGGCGCGGCCATCATTCAGGCGGAGGATCAAAACGGCAATGTCGTCCTCAGCCAGGCCCGCGCGACGTTTAAGGGCTGACGATCATGAAATTTGCAGAACGACTAGGCGGCAGCGCCAAAGACGGCTCAGGCGGTGGCGAATGGCAATTCGACCTGGCCGAAGAATTGAACGGCGGATTTGGCGGCACCAACGGCGGCAATCTTGCAGCCATCTGTGTCTTCGCCGCCCGTGGTGTCGCGCCTGGACGTCGCCCCATCGGGCTGGACGCCCGCTTTATCCGCAGCTTCCGCCCCGGTCTGGCGCGTGTGGTGCCGACGGTTCTGAATGCCGGCCGCACATTGACCACGGTCAGCGTCGATATCTTCACGGCAGACGACAAATTGGCAACCCGTGGCACTGTGGGTCTGGTTGCCCTGGACGCGTTGGCAGAATTCGATGCGGATGCAGCGTCGGGACAAGATGAAAGTCTAATGTCCTACGAAGATGGAAAGCCCTGGCGTCATCCAAGCGAAAAGTATCGCATCCCCCTGATCGATACGTTCGCGCCGCGCTATCTGGGCAAAAGCGACGGCGCCATCGCCACGGGTTCAAAGATCATCTGGGATTATCCAGACGCCAGTATTGAGGCTGCCTGTGTCGCTGCGGATATTTCCGTTGGCCCGCCCGTGTCTATTCAATTGAAGGGCAAACCACTGGCCATTCCAAACCCGGATTTGTCTTTGCGGTTTACCGCCAATAATTCAGACGTTGGGCATTTGGTTTCCACCTGTCGGCTGGAAAGTCTGACAGGTGGGCTGGCCACAACATCCCTGGAAGTACGCGCCGGCGACGATCTGCTGGCGGTCGGCATCGCCACGACGACAATTTTAAAAGGCTGAGAGTTAAACCAATGGCACAAAAAACAACATTCGCAATGACCATGACGGCCCCCCGTGTGTTGGAGCCCGCGGACATTCCCCTGCCCGATATTGCTGACGACCGGGCCTTGTTGCGGCTGGAGGCCTGCGGCATTTGCGGCACGGATTGTGAACAGTTCGAGACCGGCATGCGCGTCCCCATGCCCCATATTCCCGGCCATGAACCCTTGGGCATTATCGAAGACATCGGCGATGGCGCTGCCAAACGCTGGGGTGTTGATGTCGGCGACCGGGTGGCGGTGGAGACCTTGCTGGCCTGCCATATGTGTAAGCGCTGTTTGGTGGGGGAATATCATCTGTGCGGCAACCGCCAGGTTTATTCCACCATTCCCGTGGCCCATGAACACGGCCTGTGGGGTGCCTATGCCAACCACATGGTGCTGGATAGCCGCACCATTTTGCACAAAATGGACAAGGCGATTCCAGCGCAAATTGCTGTGATGTATAACCCCCTTGGTGCTGGTTTCCGCTGGGCCGTGGAAATACCCAACACCAAATACGGCGACAGCATTTTGATCATCGGTCCCGGCCAGCGCGGCCTGGCGGCCGTGATCGCCGCAAAATCGGTGGGTGCCAAAACAATTATTGTGACCGGCCTGGCCGCCGATGCGAAAAAGTTGGCGCTGGCCAAACTGTACGGTGCCACACATGTCATCGATGTGGAGAACGAAAACTTCCGCGAACGGATCAAAGAGATTACAGGGGGCGAAGGGGTCGACATCGTGCTGGACGTGGCACCGGGCGTCACCTCCACCGTCGTCGATGCCATGAACGCGGCACGGACGGGCGGCACCATCGTCATGGCCGGGGTCAAGGGATACAAGCCGGTTCCCAGTTTCATTTCCGACAAGATAGTGTTTAAGGAGCTGCGTATTCTGGGGGCCTTTGGCGTCACTACATCAGGCTATCGCAAGGCGATCGATCTGATCCACAGCGGCGATGTACCGTTGGAGAAGATGCACACACATGATTTTGCCGTGCGCGATGCGGAATTGGCGATCCGCACCCTGGGCCGCGAGATCCCCGGTGAGGAATCTATCCATTCCTGTTTGATCCCGGAAACCTGAACCACATGAACCTTGCGAAACTACAAGAGGCGATAGCGGCTGCCATTCCCGAAACGGAATGCATCATCTTTGGCCAGCGCCGCTTTACCTGGGGCCAGTTCAATGAGCGCACCCGGCGCTTTGCCAGCTGTATGACGAAGCATGGCCTGGGCCTGCATCAGGAACGCGACGCGCTGGA
The DNA here is from genome assembly GCA_028824965.1 of Alphaproteobacteria bacterium. Taxonomy (GTDB): domain Bacteria; phylum Pseudomonadota; class Alphaproteobacteria. The sequence continues at coordinate 9,948 of JAPKBD010000144.1, forward strand.
GAACTGGCAATCGGGCCAGGATCACATCGCGCTGTATCTATATAACTGTAATGAATATCTCGAAGCCCTGTTGGGTGCCTTCAAATGCCGGGCCGCCGCCATCAACGTAAACTACCGCTACAAGGGCGATGAGCTGGTTTATCTGCTGAAGAATTCAGGGGCCAAGGCGATTGTTTTCCATGCCCGCTTTGCCGAGATGCTGGAAGGTCTGCGCGACCAGCTGCCGGAAATAACCGTCTGGCTGCAAGTCGCCGATGACAGCGACGCGCCCCTGATGGAAGGTGCGATTGACTATGAGGCGGCGCTGGCATCGTCCAATCCTGATCAAATCGATCCGGGCTGTTGCGATGACGATCTGTTCATCATCTATACGGGC
>JAPKBD010000145.1 GCA_028824965.1 Alphaproteobacteria bacterium
TCGGGCCCCAGCATCCCGCAGCCCATGGCGTGCTGCGCCTGGTGATGGAGCTGGATGGTGAGGTTATCGAACGTTGCGATCCCCATATCGGGTTGTTGCACCGGGGTACGGAAAAGCTGATCGAATATAAGACCTATCAGCAAGCCATCCCTTATTTCGACCGCCTGGATTATGTCTCCCCGATGGCGATGGAACACGCCTATGTGCTGGCCATCGAAAAGCTGATGGGCGTCGAAGTGCCGGTGCGGGGACAGTCCATCCGCGTGTTGTTTTCCGAAATTACGCGGTTGTTGAACCACATCCTGAACGTAACCATGCATGCCATGGACGTGGGCGCGATAACGCCTGCGTTGTGGGGTTATGAAGAACGCGAAAAACTGATGGAGTTTTACGAGGCTGTGGCCGGCGCCCGTCTGCATGCCAACTATTTCCGGGTTGGTGGTGTGCATCAAGATATGCCGGCGGGCATGGCGGAGGCGATTGCCGACTATATGCCGAACCTGCTGAAATGGATCGACGATATTGAGACCCTGTTGACGGACAACCGCATTTTTAAGCAGCGCAACGTTGATATCTCCATCATCAACCAGGACGAAGCCATGGATTGGGGTTTTTCAGGCGTCATGCTGCGGTGTACCGGCCTGCCTTGGGATTTGCGTAAATCACAGCCCTATGACGGCTATGAGAAATACGATTTTGATATTCCGGTGGGCAAGAATGGCGATTGCTATGACCGGTATTTATGCCGGGTTGAGGAAATGCGCCAATCCGTCCGGATTATCGAACAAGTTCTGGCGACACTGCCGACCGGCCCCGTGATCAGCGGCGACCGTAAGGTGGTCCCGCCACCGCGGGCTGAGATGAAGCAATCCATGGAAGCTTTGATCCAGCATTTCAAGATTTATACGGAAGGTTTCAAAGTTCCGGCTGGCGAAACCTATACGGCGATTGAGGCACCAAAAGGTGAATTCGGCGTCTATTTGATGGCGGATGGCACCAACATGCCCTATCGCTGCAAAATTCGTGCGCCGGGATATGTTCATCTGGCGGCCTTGGATTACATGTGTAAAGGCCACCTTTTGGCGGATTCCGTTGCCGTTCTCGGTAGTCTGGACATTGTTTTTGGTGAGGTCGATCGATGAAGCGCGTACCGGCCCCGGCCGAGCAACAGCCCGGCAGCTTTGCCTTCACGGCAGAGAATTTGGAAGTGGCAAAAGGGCATATTGCCAAGTATCCGCCCCGCCGGCAGGCCTCTGCCGTGATGCCTTTGCTGGATCTGGCTCAACGTCAGCACGATAATTGGCTGCCCCGTGCGGCCATGGATGCAATCGCAGAGATATTGGAAATGCCGCGGATCAGGGTTTATGAGGTCGCGACCTTTTACACCATGTATAATCTGGCACCCGTGGGACAGCATTTCATACAAGTCTGCACGACAACGCCCTGTTGGTTGCGCGGCTCTGACGATGTTATTTCTGCCTGCAAATCCAAACTGGGTGTTGCGTTGGGCGAAACCACGGCGGACGGCAAATTCACGGTGATCGAGGTGGAATGCCTTGGTGCCTGTGTGAATGCGCCCATGATGCAGATTAACGATAATTATTACGAGGACCTGACGGCGGAAAGCACCATCGCCGTGTTAGAGGCGTTGGCCAAGGGCGAGACGCCCAAGGTCGGACCGCAAAGCGGCCGCCATACCTCGGAACCAGCTGGTGGTCCGACCACCCTGCGTGAATTTATGGGGGACGGCTGATGCTGAGTGATCAGGACCGGATTTTCACCAATCTCTATGGTTTTCAGGATTGGGGCCTGGAGGCTGCGCGCAAACGCGGTGATTGGGACAATACCAAGGCGATCCTGGACAAGGGACCGGAAGGCATTATTGACGAGATTAAGGCGTCCGGGCTGCGGGGCCGGGGCGGGGCTGGTTTCCCAACCGGTCTGAAATGGTCGTTCATGCCAAAGGAATCCGATGGCAAACCGACCTATCTGGTGGTCAATGCGGATGAGGGGGAGCCCGGGACCTGCAAGGACCGGGAAATGATGCGCCATGACCCCCATAAATTGATCGAAGGCTGTTTAATCGCCGGTTTCGCCATGCGCGCCTCCGCCGCTTATATCTATATTCGCGGTGAGTTCTTTGTTGAGGCTAATAACCTCGAAGCCGCCGTGCAGGAAGCCTATGACGCGGGACTGATTGGCCCGAACGCATGCGGCAGCGGCTATTCCTATGATGTTTTTGTTCACCGTGGTGCGGGTGCTTATATCTGTGGTGAGGAAACCGCACTTATTGAAAGCCTGGAAGGCAAAAAAGGCCAACCACGGCTCAAGCCGCCGTTTCCAGCCGGTGTCGGCGTTTGGGGCCGTCCTACGACTGTGAATAACGTTGAAAGTATCGCCGTGACGCCAACGATCATGCGCCGGGGCGCGGATTGGTTTGCCGGTTTCGGCCGGGACAACAATAACGGCACCAAAGTCTTCTGCATCTCGGGCCATGTGGAGAAGCCCTGCAACGTAGAAGAAGAGATGTCGATCCCGCTGCGGGAGCTGATTGAAAAGCACGCTGGTGGGGTTCGGGGCGGCTGGGACAATCTGTTGGCTATTATCCCTGGCGGGTCATCCGTACGTATGCTGCCAAAATCGATCTGTGATGATGTCTTGATGGATTTTGATGCGTTAAGCGCTGAGAAATCAGGCCTGGGTACAGCGGCTGTCATCGTGATGGACAAATCCACCGATTTGATCCGTGCCATTACCCGGCTGTCGCAATTCTATGCCCATGAATCCTGCGGCCAGTGCACGCCATGCCGCGAGGGTACGGGCTGGATGTGGCGGATCATGGAACGCCTCGCTACGGGTGAGGCGGACGTTGCGGAAATCGATATGCTGTTGGAGGTCTCCACCCAGATCGAAGGGCACACAATTTGCGCCCTTGGTGATGCGGCAGCCTGGCCAATTCAGGGCCTGATGCGGCATTTCCGACCTATGGTTGAGGAACGCATCATGGACCGCAAAAACAAACAACCGGCCGCAGCCTAGAGCATGTTTACGTTAAACATGCTCAGTCTCTTGGGGAAAGAAGAATTGAATCAATCACTTGGGTCGCGAAGGCGACGCCAAATAATTGAAAATTCCTCTAGAAACTTGATACGGGAAGTAAGGACACTAAGAATATGCCCACACTGACCATCGACGGCCAGGAAATCACGGTCGAAGCCAACACGACTGTGTTGCAGGCCGCAGAAGAGTTGGGAATTGAAATTCCCCGCTTCTGCTATCATGATCGCCTGTCTATTGCCGGCAATTGCCGCATGTGCCTCGTTGAAATGGAACGGGCACCGAAACCCATCGCGTCCTGCGCCATGCCGGTGGGTGAGGGGATGGTGATCCACACCACGTCCCCCATCGCGGAAAAGGCCCGCAAGGGTGCTATGGAATTCCTGTTGATCAACCACCCCCTGGACTGTCCCATTTGCGATCAGGGCGGTGAATGTGATTTGCAGGATCAGGCCGTTGCCTATGGCCGCAACGACAGCCGCTTTGATGAGATGAAACGCGCGGTCAACGACAAATATCTTGGTCCCCTCGTCGCCACGACCATGACACGGTGTATTATGTGCACGCGCTGTGTCCGCTTTGCGACAGAGATCGCGGGCGTCGAGGAATTGGGCGCGACCTACCGGGGCGAAGAAACCCAAATCAGCACCTATATTGAAGAGGCGTTGACGTCGGAGTTATCCGGCAATCTGGTGGATGTTTGCCCCGTGGGTGCCCTGACCAACCAAGCCTATGCCTTCACAGCCCGACCGTGGGAATTGGCCAAAACCGAAAGCATCGATGTTCATGATGCGGTCGGCTGCAATATTCGCATTGATTGCCGGGGCGCGGAAGTCCTGCGCGTTCTGCCCCGTTTGCATGAGGATGTGAACGAGGAATGGCTGTCTGATCGTTCCCGCTATGCCGTCGATGGATTGGCTCTGCAACGCCTCGATCAACCCTACGTTCGGGTCGATGGCAAGCTGCAACCCGCCGCCTGGGAAACTGCATTCGCCGCCATTAAGGCGCGTCTGGATGGTTTGGGCGAAGACCGGGGGGGCAAAATTGCTGCCATAGCCGGCGACATGGCCGATGCGGAAGCCATGTTAGCACTTAAGGAAATGTTTACGGCACTGGGCTCCCCTAATATCGATTGTCGTCAGGATGGTGCCAAAATCGGTGGCAAACATCGGGGCGGATATTTATTTAACAGCTCTATCGCCGGTATCGAAGATGCTGATGCGCTGTTGCTGGTCGGCTGCAATCCACGCACGGAGGCAACCCTGGTAAATGCCCGCATCCGCAAACGTTGGTTGGCAGGCGGCTTCAAGGTTGGCGTCATTGGCGGCACTAGCGGGCCCGGTGACGATCTGACTTATAAATACGATTACCTAGGCGCCGGCCCTGAGACATTGTCTGAAATTGCCGACGGCAGCCATGCATTTGCCAAAGTTTTGGCCGATGCGGAACGGCCCATGATCATTCTGGGCAGCGGTGCCATCGCCCGGGACGACGGGGCTGCAGTGCTGGAACTGGCCCGCAATGTGGCCGAGAAGAACAATATGATCAGCGCGGATTGGAACGGTTTCAACATCCTCCACCGCGCAGCTTCACGTGTCGGCGGCCTTGATCTGGGCTTCCTGCCCGGCGATGGCGGGCGCGATGTTGCAGGCATAGTGGACGGCGCAGGCAAGGGCGAGATTGATCTGATCTGGCTTTTGGGCGCCGATGAAATCGATATGGCGGGCCTGGGCAATGCCTTTGTGGTTTATCAAGGCCATCATGGTGATGCTGGCGCCCATCGCGCCGATGTGATTTTACCTGGTGCCGCCTACACGGAAAAAGACGCGACTTGGGTCAATACCGAGGGTCGGGTGCAGCTGGGCCGGCGGGCGGCCTATCCACCGGGCGATGCGCGGGAAGATTGGACCATTCTACGGGCCTTTTCCGCGATCCTGGAACAACCGTTGCCCTATGACGATCTGCAACAGCTGCGCGATCATATGGTCGAGGCTGCACCCAGCATGGGTGAGATCGATGACGTTGCGCCGGGCGAAATGGGTGCCTTCGGGGTTGCCGGCGATGTCGGTGCCGAGGCATTCGTAAGTCCCATCGATGATTATTATCTGGCCAACGCAATTTGCCGCGCCTCTACGGTGATGGCCGATTGCAGTCGACTTTACACAGACACGACTACGAATACTGGCAGCACCGGAGGCGCGACAGGTACGAATGGCTGAATTCTGGTCCATATATATGCTGCCGGGTATAATTATCCTGGCGCAAATCCTGGCAATTGTGGTGCCATTGCTGTTGTGCGTGGCTATGTTGACTTACGCCGAACGTAAGATCATGGCAGCCATGCAACTGCGCATGGGACCCAATGTGGTGGGCCCATTCGGTCTGTTACAGGCCTTTGCTGATGGCGCAAAGCTGTTCTTTAAAGAAACTATCCTGCCAACATCGTCCAACAAGATAATCTTCCTAATCGCGCCGATGTTGACCTTCTTCCTCTCTATGGTGGCCTGGGCCGTGATCCCGTTCGATGAAGGCATGGTCGTTTCTGACATCAATGTGGGTATTCTGTATCTGTTCGCCATTTCCTCGTTAGGGGTTTACGGCATTGTCATGGCGGGTTGGGCTTCCAATTCGAAATACCCGTTCCTCTCCGCCCTCCGATCAGCCGCCCAAATGGTCAGTTATGAAGTCTCCATCGGGTTCGTCATTATCACCGTTTTGTTGTGCGTCGGCTCGTTGAACGTATCAGACGTTGTCCAGGCACAGGCAGATGGGGTTTGGTTCTTTATCCCCTTATTCCCGATGTTCATTATCTTTTTCATCTCCGCCCTGGCCGAGACCAATCGCCATCCCTTTGATCTGCCGGAGGCGGAGGCGGAATTGGTCGCGGGTTATCAGGTGGAATATTCCTCCATGACCTTTGCGCTGTTCTTCCTGGGCGAATACGCCAACATGATCCTGATGTCGGCTCTGACGGCGATCCTGTTCCTGGGCGGTTGGTTGCCTCCTTTTGATATTGCGCCCTTTAACTGGATCCCGGGGCCGATCTGGTTTTTCCTCAAAATTGCGTTCCTGCTTTTCGTCTTTGTCTGGGTACGGGCGACCTTGCCCCGCTACCGTTACGACCAATTGATGCGCCTGGGCTGGAAGGTCTTCCTGCCGTTCTCATTGTTCTGGGTGGCGCTTACAGCGGGCGTATTGGTGGCCTTTGATATGGTGCCGAACTCATGAGCTTTATAAAAACAAATCTCCGAAGCCTGCTGTTGTGGGAAATCGTCGAGGGCATGGCGCTGACATTCAGCTATATGTTCAAAAAGCGTGTGACGATAAATTACCCCTACGAAAAGGGGCCGCTTAGCCCGCGCTTTCGGGGTGAGCATGCCCTGCGCCGCTATCCCAATGGCGAAGAACGTTGCATTGCCTGCAAATTGTGTGAAGCGATCTGCCCGGCCCAGGCCATCACAATTGAGGCTGAGCCCCGCGATGACGGATCGCGCCGCACCACTCGCTATGACATCGACATGACGAAATGTATCTATTGCGGCTATTGCGAAGAAGCCTGCCCCGTGGATGCCATCGTGGAAGGGCCGAATTTCGAATTCGCCACGGAAAGCCGTGAAGAATTGTTCTACGACAAAGATAAATTGCTGGCCAATGGCGAAAGGTGGGAGCGGGAAATCGCAGCCAACCTACGCGCCGATGCCCCCTATCGGTAGGTCGGGAAACTGAAAAATGGATAAGCTCTCATGATAATACAGGGACTGACATTCTACGTCTTTGCAACGATTGCGGTCGCTGCCGGGGTGATGGTCGTCTCCGCGCGCAATCCGGTGCACTCCGTCCTCTTCCTGATCCTAACTTTCTTCACCACCGCAGCGCTGTTCATTTTGATTGGGGCGGAATTCCTGGCCATGGTCCTGGTCGTCGTCTATGTCGGCGCCGTTGCCGTGTTGTTTATGTTCGTGGTCATGATGTTGGACATCAATTTCGTCGAGATGCGGGAAGGCTTCCTGCAATACATGCCTATTGGCGTCTTGGTCGGCATCATATTGTTGGTGGAATTGTTGATGGTCCTGGGCACTGCATCCATGTCGCCGGAGGTTTTGGCAACCGGTACGGAACCGATCCCTGATCTTACCCAGCGACAGAATACGGCTGCTATCGGTGACGTTATCTATACCAAGTACATTTACCTCTTTCAGGCCGCCGGCATGATCCTTTTGACGGCCATGGTTGGCGCCATCGTTTTGACCCTGCGGCAAAGGCCGGGTGTGAGGAAACAAAATATTGGCAAGCAGGTGTCCCGTCGCCGCGAAGATTCGGTTGAGCTGAAAAAAGTTCAACCGGGCCAAGGGATATAGGTGGGGATATGATGGCTTTCCTTGAAATTGGCCTCGGCCACTACCTGGCATTGGCAGCCGTGCTGTTCACCATCGGGGTCTTCGGGATTTTCCTGAACCGAAAGAACGTCATCATTATTTTGATGTCGATTGAGCTGATGTTGCTGGCGGTGAATATCAACCTGATTGCCTTCTCCGCCTTTATGAACGACCTGGTGGGGCAAATTTTCGCCTTGTTTGTTCTGACTGTTGCGGCAGGTGAGGCGGCCATCGGGCTGGCCATCATCGTGATTTACTTCCGCAATCGCGGCACCATCGAAGTCGAAGATATCAACCTGATGAAGGGCTAAGGGTCAGATGTATCACGCTATAGTTTTCCTGCCCCTCCTGGCCTTCCTGATCGTCGGCTCGTTTGGCCGTGTCCTTGGTGACAAACCTTCGCAGTGGATTACCTGTGGTGCCGTCATTACGTCGGCAATTCTGTCTATCGTGGCTTTCTGGCAGATCGCTTTGGCGGGGGGCGATCCGGTCAAGGTGGAAATCTCATCTTGGATTGTTTCCGGCACATTCGATGTTTCCTGGGCCTTGCGCATCGATGCCCTGACGGCCGTCATGTTGGTGGTGGTCAACGGAGTTTCAGCCCTGGTGCATGTCTATTCCGTCGGCTACATGTCCCACGATCCGCACAAACCACGCTTCATGGCTTATTTGTCCTTGTTCACGTTCGCTATGTTGATGCTAATCACCTCCGACAATTTCCTGCAGATGTTCTTCGGCTGGGAAGGTGTGGGCCTGGCATCCTACCTGTTGATCGGCTTTTGGCATCACAAACCCAGTGCCAATGCCGCCGCTATCAAAGCGTTCCTGGTCAATCGGGTCGGCGATTTTGGCTTTGTCCTCGGCATCATGGCGATCTTCATGGTCTTTGGCTCGCTTGATTTCGATACGGTCTTTGCCGCTGTGCCGGGACAGGTTGGTAACACGTTCCATTTCCTCAGCTGGGAATTCGACGTTATCACCACCATCTGCATCCTGTTATTCATTGGTGCCATGGGTAAATCGGCGCAGGTCCCTCTGCACACTTGGTTACCCGACGCCATGGAAGGCCCGACCCCTGTCAGCGCCTTAATCCACGCCGCGACCATGGTCACCGCAGGCGTCTTCCTGGTGGCACGTTGTTCCCCGATCTTTGAATTCTCCCCCACCGCTTTGGTGGTGGTCACAATTGTCGGCGGCTTCACAGCGTTTTTCGCAGCTACCGTCGGCCTGGTGCAAAATGACATCAAGCGGGTCATTGCCTATTCCACCTGCAGCCAGTTGGGCTATATGTTCTTTGCCCTGGGCGTTGGTGCCTATCAAGTGGCGATCTTCCATCTGTTCACGCATGCCTTTTTCAAGGCGTTGCTGTTCCTTGGTTCCGGTTCCGTCATTCATGCCATGTCCGATGAACAGGACATGCGCCGCATGGGTGGAATATTCAAATACATTCCCCAAACCGCAATTATGATGTGGATCGGCTCAATCGCGCTGGCGGGCCTACCCATCTTCGCCGGGTTCTATTCCAAGGATGCCATTCTGGAATCTGCCTTCGCCGCTCATACCGGCGCTGGTAACTTCGCCTTTTATGCGGGCATGGCAGCCGCCGTCATGACGGCGTTCTATTCCTGGCGTCTGTTGTTCATGACCTTCAATGGCGACCCACGGGCCAGCCAGGAAGTGATGAGCCACGTTCACGAATCCCCGCCGTCGATGCTGATCCCCTTATACTTTCTGGCCGCTGGTGCCATTCTGTCGGGTATGTTGTTCGTGCATTATTTCATCGGTGATGGGCATCAAGCATTTTGGGGCACGGCGATCTTTATGGGTCCGGAAAACCACATCCTGGACGCCCTGCATCACGTACCAACATGGGTCAAAATTGCACCCATTGTAGCCGGCGTCGTCGGGATCTTTGTCGCCTGGCTATTCTACATCAAGCGCAAGGACATGCCTGTCACTTTGGCCAAATCGCATCACGAAGTTTATTTGTTCCTGCTGAACAAATGGTACTTCGACGAATTGTACGATCTGATCTTTGTCCGCCCGGCAAAATGGCTTGGCCGTGTATTCTGGAAGGGCGGGGATGGTCGCATCATTGACGGCTATGGTCCCGACGGCCTTGCCACCTTGGTCATGAACATTGCACGGCGCGCCTCTGCCCTGCAAACCGGTTATCTCTACCATTACGCATTCGCCATGCTGATCGGGGTCGCGGTTCTTATTACCTGGTATTATACCACCGGCGGGGGGCACTAGATTATGAGCGATTGGCCCCTGTTAAGCTTGGTAACGTTCCTGCCCTTGGTAGGCGCAGGCTTTATCTTCCTCTTTGCCCAGGGCGCGAACGAATTGGCGGATCGCAACGCCAAGAACGTTGCCCTGATGACCACAATCCTGACCTTTTTGATCAGCTTGGTGATCTGGGCGAATTTCGACAACGGCACGGCGGATTTTCAATTTGTAGAACGTTTCGCCTGGTTGGGCGGTGATATTGACTACCGTATGGGTGTGGACGGTATATCCATGCTGTTTGTGGTCCTGACGGCGTTTTTGATGCCCATCTGCATTCTGGCCTCGTGGACCTCCATCAAGACCCGGGTCCGGGAATTTATGATCGCCTTCCTTTTGCTGGAATGCATGATGCTCGGCGTCTTCTGCGCCCTGGATTTCGTGTTGTTCTATCTGTTCTTCGAAGGTGGCCTGATCCCTATGTTCCTGATCATCGGGGTCTGGGGCGGACCACGGCGGGTCTATGCGTCATTCAAGTTCTTCCTGTACACCCTGCTAGGCTCTGTCCTCCTCCTCTTGGCTCTGATCTATATGTATTTTGAGGTGGGGACCACGGACATACCAACCCTTATGGCCCATGG
>JAPKBD010000146.1 GCA_028824965.1 Alphaproteobacteria bacterium
TTTTCAGCAGCCTGCTAGAGCATTTCCGACTAGGAAATGCTCAAACGCCTGGGACTCTTAAGGATCGAGCAGTTTTTCAATCATCGCCTTTGGCACTTAGAATCGCACCAGTGCCTTGGGCGATTCACGTTAGATCGGAATTGCTGTGAGGCGTCGTTATATGCCCGCCGGACTTCCCGTCGGACTTCCCGTCGGACTTCCCGTTAGGGGTGGTTGGGTATGTTCCTGCCCACTTTGACGGGCCGCAGCACGAAAAAAATCCAAAATGAAAACCCGCAGTTCCGAGGTGAAATTACCACCGCCTGCGATCTCATTCGGATTATCAGCATTCTCCACCCCGCCGGAGGCATGAACCTCGGTACAGATCTGATTAATGGATTTGCCTGTCCGGGCGCAGATTTCGCCCAGGGCATCCCACATTTCAGGTTCCAGCTTAATTGACGTGCGGCGACGGCCAATCCGAACATTGCGGCGCGTGCGGTCAGCCCGGTCAGCTTCGTCAGAAAATCCATTTCGGGTCGGTTGGAACATAGATTCATCCTCTAATTAGCAAGCTATCACCTCTATATAAAACCATAATGCGAATTAAATTACAATTAATCTATATTATAGTAATTATTACGAAACACAGCAACCAAGCATCCCCCTAGGTTGCAATCATCGACCCAATTAATGAGTATCTGCGAAGGATTTCAATCAAATCTATCTTCATTCGGCGTTATTGCCCGTATAGAGAGGGCGTGTATGGTGCTGGCGAGCTCCGCCTGCAGGGCTTCATTGACCAACCTCTGCCGTGCCAGGCGGTTCATGTCCTGAAAAATATCCGCCACAACGACAACCGCAAAATGGCTTTCGCCGCCTTCGCGGGCGCCGGCATGGCCCGCATGCTGGTGTGACTGATCCTCAACCTCCAACCGTTTCGGTGAGAGGGCTGCTGTCAGCTTTTCTTCAATTGTTGCCGCCATGGTCATTTGTCGATCCGATCAAAATTAATATTGGGCCCAAAATTATGCGCATTGATACCGATTGCTGCTTGAAGCGCCAGCGCTATTGAAAGCGAGGGGTGAAATCAGCATACTCCATCCGTGGCAAGAACCAAGAATGACATACCGGTGTCCAAGACCCGGGTGGACGAGCCTTCGGGTCGGCCGGATCGCGTTTGCGACTTCGCCGCCTGCGCAGAGGCGGGCGACCACCGTGCACCGAAATCAAAACTCAACCTGGATGAATATTACTGGTTTTGTCTGGAGCACGTGGCTGCCTACAATCGCAGCTGGGATTATTTTACCGGCATGGATCAAGACGCAATTGAAAAATTCCGCGATGAAGCGGTGACCGGTCATCGTCCCACCTGGAAGTTGGGAGAGCGCGGCTATAAGGCCTGGATAGAAGGCCGGGTCAGGGACCATCATGACCTTTTTGAGGACCTGGGCAGCCAAACTAAAGCCGGAAAACCCAAGCTTCGGCCCACCCGGCGACAGCGTCAGGACCTGGCCCAATTGGACCTGGATGAAACGGCGACCTTGCAAGATATCAAAATGCGCTATAAGCAACTGGTAAAACGTTTCCACCCTGACGCAAATGGTGGTGACAAACAAGCTGAAGAGCGCTTCAAATCCATCAACGAAGCGTATACAAACTTAAAGTCTTCTGGCCTGCCGTAAGGTTGGGTCCGGGGCATTTCATCTGACGCGATAACACGAACGACAGGATTCTGTACCATGACGTTGATTTCCACTGCCGATGACACGTCGGTCCACCCACTTGATACGCCCGACATCACGGTAAGCGTACGCGAGACATTCGGCCTGGACAGCGATATGCAGGTGCCGGCTTTTTCCCAAAGCTCCGATCTGGTGCCGGATCTGGATGAGGCCTACCAGTTTGACCATGAGACCACCGTGGCCATCCTGGCCGGGTTTTCTCACAACCGCCGGGTCATGATCCAGGGTTATCACGGTACAGGCAAATCAACCCACATCGAACAGGTTGCCGCCCGCCTGAACTGGCCCTGTGTCCGGGTTAACCTGGACAGCCACATCAGCCGCATTGATTTGCTGGGTAAGGACGCCATTGTTCTGCGCGACGGCAAACAGGTCACTGAATTCCGCGAAGGCATCCTGCCCTGGTCCCTGCAACATCCCTGCGCCCTGGTGTTTGATGAATATGATGCCGGCCGGCCGGACGTGATGTTCGTGATCCAGCGCATTCTGGAAGTCGACGGCAAGATGACCCTGTTGGATCAAAACCGGGTCATTCGCCCGCACCCCAGCTTCCGTCTGTTCGCCACCACCAACACCGTTGGCCTCGGCGATACCACGGGGCTGTATCACGGCACCCAGCAAATCAACCAAGGTCAGATGGATCGGTGGAGCATTGTTTCCACTCTGAACTATCTCAGCCATGAGGCCGAGGTGGGCATTGTCTCCGCCAAGGTGCCTGATTGGCAGAACGAACAAGGCCAAAAATACATCAACTCCATGGTTTCGGTTGCGGATCTGACCCGCTCCGGCTTCATGAACGGCGATATTTCCACTGTCATGTCGCCACGTACGGTTATAACCTGGGCGGACAACGCACGCATCTTTGATGATGTGGCCTTTGCCTTCCGGGTCAGCTTCCTCAACCGTTGTGATGAGATGGAGCGTCCGGTGGTGGCGGAATATTATCAACGCTGCTTCGGTCACGAACTTCCCGAATCCGCCGCCAAAATTCAATTGGTGTAAGCCAATGGCGGCCATGAAGCCGGAAAACCCGGTCGAACCCTTTAAGCGGGCGGTTACCGCCGCTGTGCGTGCGATTGCGCGCGATAATGAGCTGACGGTTAATTTCGGCGCAGAAGGTACCGCGACAGGCAATTCCCGGAACCGCCTGCCGACACCGTCACGGGAAATGGGCGATGAAGAAGTCGCACATGTCCGTGGCAGCGGCGACGCCCTGGCTTTATGGCATCGCCATCATGATAACCGCCTGCACGCCCTGAACCAACCAAAGGGCGCCACCGCACGCGCGGTGTTTGAGGCGGCAGAGCAGGCCCGTGTGGAATCCCTTGGTGCCAACCGCATGATGGGTGTTTCCAACAACCTGGATGCCATGTTGGAAGAACGCTGCCGGGCGCGTGGCTATGCCTCTGTTCAGGATCCGGGTGAGGCTTTGTTGCCCGAAGTGGTCGCCCTTTTGGTGCGTGAAAAGCTGACGGGTAAGGCGCCGCCTGCAGCGGCCAAACCGATGGTGGAGCATATCCGCCCCTGGGTTGAGGAAAAGGCCGGCGACGATCTGAAAAATCTAACCGGTAATATCTCCGATCAGAACGCCTTTGCCCGCCTGACCCGGAAGCTGATTGCGGATCTGGATTTGGGCGAAGAAGACGGCACAGAATCTGATGATCTGGAAGACAATCCAGAGAATGAAGAAGAGGAAATGGCCGACGGCGAGGGCGAGGGCGAGGGTGGTGAAGGTGCAGCCGATGATGGCGGCGACCCTGACGGCTCCGACAGCCAGGACGGCTCTGCCGATGGTGACGCGGAAGCTGAATCCGAGATGGAGGCGGAAGACGCCGATGCCATGTCGGGCAGTGAGGAACCGGGCCGTGGGCGACGGCAATGGCGACCGGGCGATACCCTGCCCGAAAGCCCGAACGAGCCGCCCTACCGTTATTTCTCAGACGAGTTCGACGAAGAGATCGAAGCCACCGACCTGTGCGATACGGAAGAGCTGGCACGCCTGCGGGCCTATCTGGATCAACAGCTTTCCAACATGCAGGGCGTCGTCGGTCGATTGGCAAATCGGTTGCAACGGCGTCTGATGGCCAAGCAGAACCGCAGCTGGGAATTCGACCTGGAAGAGGGCATGTTGGATGCGGGCAAGCTATCCCGCATCGTTACTAACCCTATGTTGCCTCTATCGTTCAAGATGGAGCGTGATATGGAATTCCGGGATACGGTCGTCACGCTGTTGATCGATAATTCCGGCTCCATGCGGGGGCGGCCCATCACGGTTGCCGCCATGTGCGCCGATATTCTGGCCCGCACGTTGGAGCGGTGCAACGTGAAGGTTGAGATTCTAGGCTTTACCACGCGAGCATGGAAAGGCGGGCAAAGCCGTGAAAAATGGCTGCGTGAAGGTAAGCCCGCGGCACCGGGACGGCTGAACGATCTGCGCCACATTATTTATAAAAGTGCCGATGCGCCCTGGCGTCGGGCCCGTCGTGGCCTTGGCCTGATGATGCGCGAAGGATTGTTGAAGGAAAACATTGATGGCGAGGCGCTGATCTGGGCCCATAACCGCCTGGTTTACCGTCCCGAGCAACGACGGATTCTGATGGTGATTTCCGATGGTGCCCCGGTGGACGATTCGACCCTGTCCGTGAATGCCGGCAACTATCTGGAAAAACATCTGCGCGCCGCCATTGACTGGATTGAAAACCAATCGCCTGTGGAATTGATCGCCGTTGGCATTGGCCATGATGTCACCCGGTATTATCAACGCGCTGTCACGATTGTGGATGCGGAGCAGTTGGGCGGTGCCATGATGGACAAGCTGGCGGAATTGTTTGAGGACGAGGACGAAAAAGGCAAACGATCCTCCTCACGCCGCGTGGCCTGAAATCGCGGCTGATATTCATCAGGAGATCCCTGCAACGATGATCGCCCAAATGCTAAGGCTGAAGCATGTTGCCGTCGTTTTGGCTGTGGCAGCACCTCTGCTGTGGAGTTGTGGCGTCGGTGGTCTGGTCGATGGCCTCGCCAGTGGATTAACCATTGGGGCGGGCGCATCCGGGACCGGAAATTTCCCCATTGCGGTTGATGAAATTTACCTGAACCCCGAAGATACGAAACAAATCCATGCCGGTGTGTTGGAATATCGCGCCGGTTATGTTTTGAGCAATCGATCATCTGACTTCGGCGGGCTATCGGGGTTGATCCTATCGCCGGACGGTAAAGCCATTACGGCGGTGACAGATCACGGCAACGTGCTACGCGCAAAACTGATCCTGGACGAGACCGGGCGTTTGCTGGGTCTGGACGGGACGGAGATGTTTCGCCTGCGGGATGTTCGGGGCGGCAAACTATCCCGGCGCCTGGACAAGCGTGACCAGGACACAGAGGCCCTGACGCGCCTGGCCGACGGCAGCTATCTGGTCAGCTTTGAAATTCGCCACAGAATACTGCATTACGAAAACCTGACAGCAAAGCCAACCACGTTCGCCACCCCGACGCAGCTGCACATGGCACCGCGCAATGGCGGATTGGAGGCAATGACAGCCCTACCTGATGGTCGCATCATGATCATGACCGAAAAATTGCGGGCCAAAAAGATCAAAGATAAAGCAGCGCGGAAAAAGGATTATATCGGCTGGCTGCTGTCCGCCGAAGGCAAGACCTTGGGCAAGATATACTGGCCCCGCCAGGGAAAGTTTCGCCCCACAGACCTGGCTGCCATGCCCAATGGTGATGTGTTGATGTTGCAACGACGCTATTCAGCTGCCGGGGGGGCGGGCGCACGGGTTTCCATGATCCATCGGGATCAGATTAAAGTGGGCATGCGCATGGCGGATATAGAGCTGGCCAATTTGGCCCCGCCCCTATCCGTGGACAATTTTGAAGGTTTGGCGGTTTATCCAGCCTCGAACGGCGGCTGGTGGATCTACATGCTGTCAGACGACAACTTCAACCCGCTGCAACGCACCTTGCTGTTGCAGTTCTACCTACCCAAAGAATAGAGACTTTCGAAGGCCGGCTTTTCGAGCGCCTAGTATTTGAGCGCCAGAATATTGCGCCCGGGCCTTCGACTTAATTATGCAGCCGCGGGTGCTTCCACAGCGGTCGCGCTGATCGCAGCGACCTTGGCGACCACAGCGCGCTTGATGCGGCGGGCACGGAGCGACAGCTGGCTATCCTTGGCATCGGTCAAAAAGGCGTCCAGGCCGCCCTTTTTCTCTACCGTGCGCAGAGCGGAGACAGAGATCTTCAAACGTATGGAACGGCCCAAGGCATCTGATTGCAGCCCCATCACCTGTACGTTCGGCAAGAACCGCCGCCGTGTTTTATTATGGGCATGTGAGACATTATTGCCCGATAACACGCCTTTTCCGGTAAGTTCGCAACGCCGTGCCATGACTTGATCTTTCCATAGTTTCCGACGGCAGAAGTACCGGCAGAGCGGCGTTTTTTAGGCAAATCCTAACGCCGCGTCAAGTGTGTTGTAGAGCATTTTGCGAAATGTGCAAAATTTGGAAGCCGGATCTGTTGCAAGCGGCTCCTGCACATATATTCCGGATGCCTTCACAACAGCGGCGGAACCAGGCAACGGCGCAGAATTCAGTGCAGAATTCACCAGGCACAGCATCTATGATGATGTCTTTTACGGCGAACATCATAGCCTCGCTTTAATCTGACAATGATGACGCCGAGATCTGTACCAAGATCGAAGGACCTACTTATCCACCTCCGCCAACAGCAACCGGGCCATCTCGTTTGGTGCGCTGAGCATCGGATAATGGCCGGCTTCCATTGTGTGCCAGTCTGCGGCCAAGCGGTCGGCGGTGCGGCGTTGATGGGCTCGTGAGGGGTTCACGCTGATGGTGCAGTAGATCACTGTGGCGGGCCATCCTGTGGTATCAGCCTGCGCCCAGAACTTGGTCAGGTCGGCGGATGCGGCACCTTTGGGGTGTAGGGTGGCACGGGCCAGGGCCCAGGCTTTCAGGTCGGGTTCCAGGTCTGCAAACAGGCGGTTGGCCATGCCCTCCGCGTCCGGGCCGGCGGCGAATTCGGTAACAATATTGGGGCTCTGGTTCGGCTCCACAATCACGATGTCTTTGACCGTCTCGCCCGGTTGCGGCGCCAGGGCATCGATATAGACCAGGTGTTTTATTTTTTCCGGCACCATTTCCGCCACTTTCGAGATCAGCATGCCGGAGGTTGAGGTGCCGGCGATGATGACGTCGTTCAGGTCCTCGTAGAACAGCATATCGACGACCTCTTGTGCCATGGTGGCCGTGGTGATACCGGGGCGCAGATTGTGGCGCCGTTCAGCACAGCCATCCATAGTAGGGGCATGGACGACATGGCCCGCATCGCGCAACAGTTTCACCGTCGGCTGCCAGATCCAGCTGCCCTGGAACGATCCGTGGATCAGTACGAAATTTGCCATTGTCTCAATCCTTGTTGTCTCAATCACTAATTTTGGGTTTGTCTAAAAATGCCGCTAGTATTTCCCGTGCTGCGGCTGAGGGCGTGATCTCGCCCGCGCCCACCGCCCGCTCCCGCGCCGTGATAAGGGCGGTCAGGTTTTTGTCCGATTTTAACGCGTCCAGCAGATCATCCTGGATTTCTTCCCACAACCAGCGTTTTGCCTGGGCCGCCCGATGCTGGTCGGTCCGATCTTGCCCTGCTTGCCCGCGCACGCTTTTCTCCACCCCAAAGCGCTGCACCGTGGCCCAGATCTCCTCCAGTCCCTTGCCCTCCAGGGCCGAGGCCAGGATCACTTCAGCCCGCCAATAGCTGTCTTTTGGGCGGATCAGATTAAGCGCATTGCGGTAATCGGCGGCGGCGTGATTGGCCGCCGTTATCATGGCGCCATCCGCCTTGTTGACCACCAACAGATCCGCCAGCTCCATGATACCGCGCTTGATGCCTTGTAATTCATCGCCACCACCCGGTGCGACCAACAGCATAAACATATCCACCATATCGGCGACGGCATATTCCGACTGCCCCACACCCACGGTTTCTACAATCGTGACGTCATAACCGGCGGCCTCGACCAACGCCATGGCCTCCCGCGTGCGTCGGGCCACACCGCCCAGGGATCGCCCCGCAGGCGTCGGCCGGATAAAGGCGTTCGGGTCCCGCGAAAGCGCTGCCATGCGGGTCTTATCGCCCAGGATGGAGCCACCGGTGCGCGACGATGAGGGGTCAACCGCCAGCACAGCAAGACGCAGCCCCTGGGCCGTCAGATAAGAGCCAAAGGCCTCAATAAAAGTGGATTTCCCTACCCCCGGTGCGCCAGTAATGCCAATGCGCACGCCCTCACCACCGCTGCCACCACCGCTGCGGGCCAGTGCGGCTAGCAAAGCTTCCGCCTGGGTTCGATGATTGGAGCGGGTGGATTCCACCAATGTAATGGCCCGCGCCAAGGCCCGGCGATCCCCCGCCCTGACCTGATCAGCCATTTCGACAATATCTATTTTCCTAACCATATCCCATTAGCATAGCGAACGGACATGATGGGGCCAAGATCAACTGCTCAGACCTCGTACTAAGACGAGCCACGCAGACCGCGATGGGGCAGAACTAAACCAGTCAGGCGTTTTAGGTTTCGGCGCACGGCAACGCCAGGATCCGTGCATAACGTCCATTCCCGCCTGGCCCTTCCTATGACAGAGGGGTCTTGCGGAAACAGAGCCACATAATTCCGCACAGCGCGGTCGAATTCCCTTACCGCAGGTGGGCGCTTCAGGTGCCTTGGCACCGCACGGGTATCAGCCCCAAGACGATCCAGCATCGCCAGGAAGGCCCGCACCGGCTTTGCCACCCGGCCCTTTTGGGCCCGCGCCTCAAACTCCGTCCAGTCAACCTGATCGCCGAACTGCGCCAACAGACGGGCGGCATCGATCAGGGATTTCGCGGTTGAGGGCCCGAACAGATCACGGGCGGCATGGCTGGCAGACAGCAACAGGATATGGGTCATGGAGGGCACCTTAATACGCCCCTCCCCCGCATCGACCCAATGGGCGGCAGCAAACACGTCCTCTGTGCTCAATCCCAAATGCAGGGGCCAGGCATCGGGATGAATGTGCAAACCCACATTTGAAGTCCCGTCCGCACCCGTCAGGGGCAGCAACGAGGCATCGGCGATAAAACCCCATTTGGAATCTGCCGCACCTTCGTGAAAATCCAAACCGGCCTTTTGATAATGCTGCACCAAACGGTCACAATCCCCCCTACGCACCAAAAGGTCCGCATCCGCCATCGTGCGCAGATCAGCACTGGGATAGAGCAGGTGGGTCGCCGCCATACCAGATTGGCCATTCAGGATTTGTCGCCGGCAGGTCAACAGCCCATGCAAAGCAGAGACAAACGTTGGTGGATCACCTTCAACGGTGAGATCTATAACCATATGGCGCTGCGCACGTCCATTTCCGGACCGTTTCGCGGACACTCCGATACCGAAACTTTGCTTGAACTTATCGCCCAACAGGGCCTAGAGGCGACACTTCCCAAACTAAACGGCATGTTCGCTTTCGCCGCGTTGGATTGTGTTGAGGGAAAAATTTACCTGGTACGCGATCCGTTTGGGATAAAGCCCCTGTATTTTGTGCACAATTTTCTGCACACAAAGAGCACGTTCGCATTCGCATCGGAGGTCAGGGCGCTGCAAGAGCTCGGCGTTGTAGAACCGGCGATGGACAAGGATGCACTGCAAGGCTACCTCAGCCTTCGCTACCTCCCCTCCCCCATGACCTTATGGAAGGATGTTCAGCGCCTGAAACCCGGTCACGTTCTCTGCCTGGATCTGGGATCTATGGCGCTGTCACAATCCCATTATGTCGCACCCGTCAACGAGCGGTTTTCAGGCACCCTCGAAGAAGCCACGAAAGGCTATCAAACCCACCTCCGGTCAGCCATTGAACGTCAACTGCTATCGGATGTGCCGGTCGGCATATTGTTGTCGGGGGGTATTGATTCTGCCCTGATCGCGGCAATTGCAAAAGACCTGGGCGCGTCGTTACCCTGTTTCACGGTCGGTTACGGTGACGGGCACCGGGAATGCGAGATTGCCGCGGCAGAGGAAACGGCGTCGGTTTTGGGCTTGCCCCTTACCGCCGTCACGGTGACGCCGCAAAGTTTGTTGGATGCCCTGCCCGATATTGTCCGCTCAATTGAGGAACCCCTGGGAACCACATCCATCATGCCCATGTGGTATTTGGTCCAACGGGCCCGCCAGGACACCACAGTCGTGCTGACCGGTCAGGGAATGGACGAGCCGTGGGGGAGATATCGCCGTTACCAGATGGAGATGGTGCGCCGGCTGTTACCCAGCAGTGGGTTTTGGGCCGCGATTGCGGGCCTTGGACGCCTTGCCGGCGACAGGCCTTCCCGATGAACTGGAACGCGGCCTGCGCGCTTTGCCCGAGGCCGACCTGGCCACACGCGCCCTGGAGGCGTGCACATTATTCAATGCCAAAGAACGCCTTATGTTGACCGGCTCCACCGGAAATGGCGGCACCCTGGCGGCCACAGCGGCATGGATGAAGTGGTTGGATCCCGTAAAATGTGAAGCGGCAGAAAGCATGA
>JAPKBD010000474.1 GCA_028824965.1 Alphaproteobacteria bacterium
TTGCACAAATGCCCAAATGCCCAAATGCCCAAATGCCCAAATGCACTGTGGCCATCAAGTCGCAGGCCCCAATAAAGGCGTGACAGGTGCGGCAGGTGCGGCATTTCCAGTATATTAGCATCCAGGGCCGCTATGCCTAGGCCTGATGATCGGGTGGTGAAATGCGATTCGACCACACACAGTTTCACCCGCCTTCGCCCGCCCCCGCTGATGAGCAAAATATGGCACTTTTACAGGCGTTGCCGCACCTCCCTTGCGGGCGTGATGCGGTAGGGATAAAAGGGCCGCCCTGTTTATTACCAGAGGTCTGCGATGAAAACCATTTCCGCCCGTATAGCTGAAGAACTAAGCGTTCAAGAGGCCCAGGTTGTTGCAACAGTTGATCTGCTGGATGGGGGTGCCACGGTGCCATTCGTGGCCCGCTATCGTAAGGAGGCAACGGGGGGCTTGGATGACATCCAGCTGCGTGCCCTGGAAGAACGTCTAAGATACTTGCGGGAGTTGGAGGATCGCCGGGCGGCCATTGTTTCCAGCATCGAAGATCAGGATAAAATGACCGACGGTCTGCGCCTGTCCCTGAACGCTGCGGACAGCAAGGCGCGGTTGGAGGATCTGTACCTGCCCTACAAGCCAAAGCGGCGGACAAAGGCCCAGATCGCCCGGGAAGCAGGCCTGGCCCCCTTGGCGGAGGCTCTGTTGGCGGATCCCACTCTGACGCCGGAGACAGAAGCCGCGAATTATCTGCGCCCGGATGTTGAGGACGACACCAAAGTCGTGGATGTGGCGGCCGCCCTTGACGGGGCCAAGCAGATTTTGGTGGAACAGTTCGCCGAAGATGCGGAGCTGATCGGCAGCCTGCGCGACTATATCTGGGACAACGCCAACCTTGTAGCCAGGGTCATTGAGGGGCAGGAAACCGCCGGGGCCAAGTTCAAGGACTATTTCGAATATAGCGAGCCTGTAAAAAAGGTCCCATCGC
This sequence comes from Alphaproteobacteria bacterium, assembly GCA_028824965.1. Taxonomy (GTDB): domain Bacteria; phylum Pseudomonadota; class Alphaproteobacteria. The sequence continues at coordinate 980 of JAPKBD010000474.1, forward strand.
ACAGGGCGCTCGCCGTTTTCCGTGGCCGTAAGGAGGAAGTCCTGCGGGTGTCTTTGGTTATTGGCGATCCCGATACCCCGCCCCGCCCTCATCCATGTGAGTTGAAGGTTGCCAATCATTTTGCCATCTCCAACCAGGGCCGACCCGGTGATGCCTGGTTGATGTCCGTGGCTGGTTGGACCTGGCGGGTCAAAGCCTCCATGCATGTAGAGCTGGAATTGATGGGCCGCCTGTGGACCGCGGCAGAAGAAGAAGGCATTCACGTCTTCGCCGAAAACCTGCGGGATCTGCTGTTGGCCGCCCCTGCCGGTCCGCGCGCGACCATTGCCCTTGACCCTGGCTATCGCAGCGGCGTCAAAATCGCCGTTGTGGACGGCACGGGCAAGTTGGTGGACACAACAACGATTTATCCGCACGAGCCGCAAAAAAAATGGGATCAGGCGATCCATGAAATCGCCGCCCTGTCGAAGAAACATGGCGTGGAATTGATTTCAATCGGCAACGGCACAGCGTCACGGGAAACGGACAAGCTGGCAGCCGAAGTGATGAAAACCCATCCCGATCTGGGCCTGACCAAAATTATGGTGTCGGAGGCCGGTGCATCGGTCTATTCCGCATCGGAATATGCCTCGAAAGAATTCCCCGATGTCGATGTGTCTTTGCGCGGCGCCGCATCTATCGGGCGTCGCCTGCAAGACCCATTGGCGGAATTGGTGAAGATTGAGCCAAAGGCCATTGGCGTCGGGCAGTATCAACATGATCTGTCCGAATACCGTCTGGGCCATGCCCTGGACGCGGTGGTTGAGGATTGCGTGAACGCCGTCGGCGTAGACCTGAACATGGCGTCATCGCCGCTATTGGCGCGGGTTTCCGGCCTGGGGGCCGCCCTGGCCCGGAATATCGTCGAACATCGGGACACCTATGGTGCCTTTGCCAGCCGCGAAGACCTGAAGAATGTGCCGCTGTTGGGCGACAAGACGTTTGAACAATGCGCAGGCTTCCTGCGCATCATGGAAGGCGATAACCCGCTGGACCGATCCACCGTGCATCCCGAAGCCTACCCGCTGGTAGAACGC
>JAPKBD010000147.1 GCA_028824965.1 Alphaproteobacteria bacterium
GGTCCACGACGGCCAACTGCACTGCAGCTTTGAAGGTACGGCTAGCCAAGTCCGCGGACCCTTCAACTGCGTACCGTCGGGTGCGACGGCGGCCGCCCTGTTTGCCGTGCGCGCCATTACGGATGCGGAAATTCCAACCAACGGCGGTTGCTTTCGCCCGGTATCATTGAGTTTGCCGGAAGGCAGCCTGGTCAATCCGCGATCCCCGGCCCCGGTTAATTCCCGCACCGCGACAATCAAACGCATTACGGGCTGTATCCTGGGCGCGCTGAAAGACGTGTTGCCAGATCGTATCCCGGCAGATTCAGGCGGTGAATTATTGATCCTGTCTTTCGGTGGGCAACGCGAGGACGGCAGCACCTTTGTTGTTGGTGACCTCATCGCCTCTGGCAGCGGGGGGTCAAGCTTGGGCGATGGCGTTGATATGATCGAGACCGATGCCACCAATTGCATGAACCTGCCCGTAGAGGCGTTGGAACTTGATGCGCCCATCCGGGTGCATCATTTCGGCCTGGCACCGGGGTCTGGTGGTGCGGGACAGTATCGGGGCGGCCTTGGTTGCCGGCGCGAATATGAGATTATGGCGGGTGAGGTTACCGTCACCTATCGTGGCGAACGCCATTACCATCCCGCCCAAGGGAGCCAGGGTGGGGGCCCGGGCGCCTGTGCGACGGCGCGCATTTTGCGTCGCGGCGGCACGATCGAAATCGTCCCCTCGAAACAACTAACAACACTTTATGCGGGCGACCGTCTTTCGTTGGAAACAGCAGGTGGTGGCGGCTTCGGACCGGCATCGAAACGGAGCGCGCAGGATCGGGACGATGATTTGGCGAATGGTAAGGTTAATAATAACATCGTCGGTGGATAACTTTTCGCCCTGCCTTTGACTTCAATGGCTTGCAAAACAAATCAACTAATTAATATCCACAGCAAATTCGTTAACACTATTTTTACAGTGGATTGGTTAACGTAGGGTCCGTAACCATGGATCGTCTTTTACGTTAGGAATATCGAAATGTTCTTTCGTCGGCCAGAAGCCCGCTGCCCCCTCACCGAGGGTGACACATACCAACGCCGCCTGGCACACAATTTGATTGAGACCGCACGCGTCAAAGGCGTGACCACAGGTCCACAGGGCATCCCCCATGTGACTTTCCGTGTCTCTACACCAGGCATTGATGAAACGGGCGAGCAACGCATTCTTGCAACAGAAGTTTTTTCGCGAATGTATCAACCCGCCTAACAGCCCTGATTTGGAGAGCTACGCCCTCTCCCATTTTCGTCCGCCGCGGATGGCCTTTGGCCATGCTGCGGTTTTTTTATGGGCCTCCTCCCCTTCAGTGGACCTGTTATAGAACAACTGCCGTTTACGGAAGATACGGTATGTGCGGCGTACCCAGTTGTGACGTTAGTATCCGTTGAGCATCTTCCACGAATTCACACAACAAGGGCCTGGTTTCACGGGGGTCAATGATGTCCTGGCCAGTGAACTCTGCTGTCAGGAAGGGTGAGGCCAGGGCCTGTAGCCTTGCCTCAATCTCCTCCCGCTTAGCCTCCGGATCATCGGCAGCCTCAATTTCACTGCGATAAGCCGCCGATGCACCGCCCGAGATATGCATGGAGCCCCAGTTGGACGACGGCCAGCAATAGCGGCGGAACATCCCCGTTGGCCGGTGGTGGCACTGCCCCGCGACGCCGTAGACGCGGCCAAGTATAATTGAGGCCCAGGGCATGCGGCTATTGCAAACAGTAGAAATCATCCGCGCCCCTGCCCGCTCGATCCCCTGCTTCTCGGCCTCCAACCCGACCATGAAGCCCGGTTCGTCTACCAAGGAGATCAGGGGAATATGAAAGGTGTCACACAGCTGCATCAGGCGCATGGCCTTACTGCCCGCAGCCACATCCGTTGAGGAGCCGTTGAAGCGGGGGTTGTTAATCATGATCCCGACGGGATAGCCGTTTAGGCGCGCCAGGCCGGTGATGCGGGCGCGGCCATATAGGGGTGCAATCTCGAAAAATGAATCTTGATCAACAATGTCGCGGAGGATCCGCCGGGCGTTAAAAGTTTTGCGCCGGTCTTTCGGTATGGCGGAGAGCAAACTGTCTTCGCATCGATCAATAGGATCGTCTGTCGCACCGCGCGGTGCTGCCTCGTGCACATTGCTGGGTAGATAGCTAAGGAAGGCGCGGATCTGCTCGTATGCATCCGCTTCGCTTTTCGCCAGGTTATCGACGCATCCGCTTTCCCGCACATGAATATGATCGCCGCCCAACTCCTCCTTAGTGATGTCATAACCGAGGGCCGCCTTTACCACGGGGGGACCACCTGGAAAAATCTGGCTCATCCCCTCTACCATGATCGAAAAATGCGACATGGGCGCCTGCACGGCCGGCAGGCCAGCAACGGACCCCAGCACAGCCGAGACCACGGGCACGGCGGACAGCAATTGCACTTCGTACTGGACCCAGGCATGGCCGTCGGGCAGATAGGTCCGACCCATTTCCTCAAACGACCGCACACTGCCGCCCGCCGCATCCAATAATCGAATATAGGGCAACCGCCATTCCAGGGATCGTTGAGAGCCGCGCATTTCCAAACCCATGCCGCCATGGATCCCGCCCGAGCCGCCCCGTACGGTAAAATCGCCCGCCGTCAAGATAACCTTGCGGCCATCAAGTTTGGCAATGCCCTCAACCAAGCCACGGGGCGTGAAGCGGGTCAATTTGCCGTTGTCGTATTCCCCGGTGCCCGTCAGGCCCATGAATTCACGAAAACTGTCAGGGTCGGAAATGGCGGCGATCCGCTCCCGCACCGTCAGCTTGCCCCGCTTACGCTGGCGGGCAATACCTTCAGGCCCGCCCATTTCCGCCGCCATGGCGCGACGGGTTTCCAGTTCCCGGACTTCTTCTTCCCAAGACATCAAACAATCTCCTCAAGCTTTCTTATTCGGTGGGTAGTCGCGCCTCAAGTTCGTGGCGCTGAACTTTGCCGGTGGTGGATCGGGGCAGGTCTTCTTCGGTCACAAAAATGATATCCTTGGGCCGTTTATAGGATGACAGATTGTCCCGGCACAGATCCATCAACTCATCCGCCGTCAAGGTCGGATCAGCAGGTACGATAAAGGCGACCGGTATTTCGCTCCATTTGCGGTCGGGCCGGCGGACCACCACGGCCTCATGCACACGAGGGTCGGTCAACAACACCTGTTCAATCTCCGCCGGGTAGATATTTTCACCGCCCGATTTGATCATGTATTTAACCCGGTCCACGTAATCCAAGGTGCCGTCTTCGTTCCGGCGCAGGACATCGCCCATATGGAACCAGCCATTGCGAAAATCCTGGGCATTGGTTTCGTCCGCGTTCCAATAACCGCTAAATAGCGTCGGCCCGCGCATGGCGACTTCACCGGGCGTGCCTATGGGGACTTCGATGTCATCAGGGTCCACCAGGCGCAATTCGCAATAGGACGACTGTCGTTTGGCGAAATTCGTCGGTGCCACGCCTACCGGGATTAAGTTTGATGACGCGGGCGGCAGCCCGGTTTCCGTCGCGCCAAAGCTGTTATTATAGGGCGCATCCAAGGCCAAGGTTGCTGCCGCAATGTCTTTGCGGGGCACCAAGTCTGCCATAGCGCCGCAGATGCCTATGCCCTTTATCTTGACCTGCCGGGCCTTCAGAATTTCTGCAAAAGGGCCGACCATCCCCGGCATCAATATGAAAAATCGCGCCTCAAAGCGTTCCAGAAAATCGATCAACAAGTCCGGTTCATAACCGTCAACCACATGGACCGTACCGCCCCGCAGCAACGTCGTCAGGGCCTGATCGGTAGAGGCCATGTGATAAAACGGCGGCCAGGCGCAGAAATTGTCCCCAATAGGTACTTGGAATTCCGATGTGTAGCATAGGCCGCGCGCCACCATGGCCCGATGGCTGACCAATGCGCCTTTCGGCAAACCCGTGGTGCCGGAGGTATAGAGGATTACCAGGCCGTCTTCGGGATCCAGATCCAGATCCGGATAAGTGCTGGCCCCAGCGGTGAGGACATCTTCATAGTCCGCGCCAATGGCACCACCAATTACAATGCGCCGATGGGGGTGCAGATCCAGACGATCCAGAGTTTCCGTCAACGCTTCCTGGACGATGACCACTTCGGGCTCAACCAAATTGATGCAGTGGGTCAGCTCCCGGTCGCCCAGTCGCCAGTTCAGGCAGGCCAGAATAAGTCCCGCCTTGGCTGCGGCCAATTCCACTTCCATATATTCCAGGCAATTGCGGGCCAGCAGCCCGACCCGGTCGCCACGCGAGAGCCCCATAGCCATTAAACCATTGGCCAGGCGGTTGGAGCGATCCTCCAATTCAGCGAAACTCAACGCGCGATCACCCTCAACCACGGCCACATGATCAGCGTTGGCCGGAACCCGCGCATGAAACAGCGCGCCAATGGTGGCCCGGCGGGAGGCGATGACATTATCGGAGGGGATATACTGAGACAAAGAAAACTCCTTACAAAACCGGGTGGTTACCTATAAAAAGCGGGGCAATAAGGCCTTGCATTCAAGTCAGTATGACATGCCCCGGCTGGTCTTGTCACGATGCGGTCAAATAATAGCACTACTATAGTACCGCAGTATAATTGATTGAAAATAAAGCCGTTTTTCGCCTTGACCCCGTATTTTATTCTGACATACTGCGCGCCGCCGGACTGGAAAAGGTGTACGTTCAATCTTGACCGCACCTGACCCCGCCTATCAAATGTGACCGGCCAACGACGATTGAGGAAGAATTATGAAAACCTATACCGCACGGCCGGGAGACATCGACCGTAAATGGTTCATTATCGATGCTGAAGGCGTGGTTCTGGGCCGTATGGCCGCCATTATCGCCGCCCGGCTTCGGGGTAAGCACAAGCCGATGTTCACACCGCACATGGATTGCGGCGACCATATTATTGTGATCAACGCCGAAAAAGTACAGTTGACCGGCAAAAAGCTGAAAGACAAGATTTATTACCGTCATACGGGTTATCCCGGCGGCATTAAAAGTGTCACGGCCGGCAAGGTCCTGGAAGGCAAGCACCCCGAACGCGTGGTGGAAAAGGCCGTACAGCGGATGATCCCCAAAGGTCCCCTGGGCCGCCAGGTGTTGACCAAATTAAAGGTCTATGTCGGCACCGATCACCCACACGAGGCGCAACAACCTGAAGTTCTGGATGTTGCCGCGATGAATGACAAGAACAAGAGGAGCGCCTGATCATGGCTGACGAAAACACAGGCGACGACGCCCCACAGACAACCGGCACCCTGGCCGATCTGAAACAAATGGTTGAAGGTGCGGCAACTGCCGGCACCGAAACCGCTGTTGGCGATGACAGCGCGCCTAGCGCACCTGTCGCCGCATTCGGCGATGAAGTTGCCCCGGTAGAGCCCAAAATCGACGAGCTTGGCCGCGCCTATGCCACAGGCAAGCGGAAGAACGCCATTGCCCGTGTCTGGATCAAGCCAGGTGCCGGTCGGATTACAGTGAACGGACGGGAGTTCGAAACATACTTCGCCCGCCCCGTGCTGCGCATGATCATCAACCAACCGTGCGAGACAGCCCAGCGTAAAGACCAGTTCGATGTGGTCTGCACGGTCGTTGGTGGCGGACTATCCGGTCAGGCCGGTGCGGTGCGTCACGGCATCTCCCGCGCCCTGCTGAACTACGAACCCAGCCTGCGCCCGGTTTTGAAAGCCGGCGGCTTCCTAACCCGGGATTCACGCGTTGTGGAACGGAAAAAATACGGCAAGGCAAAAGCCCGCCGAAGCTTCCAGTTCTCGAAACGTTGATGTTTATATAAAAATCTTCCTTTAAAATCAAGGGGTTGCATTTATTGCAACCCCTTTTTTATATTCACAAATAATTCACAACCCATTGACATGACGTAGGTTCTTGAAACACTGATTGATTTCGATATCGGCGTCTGGGCCCTTGGCACATTTTCCCGTCGCCCCTATGAAGACGCGCCCATAGGCAAAGACGTCAGCATCAAAATGGGTGATGTAACGATCAGGGATGGGCACTACATTTATGCCGATGCTGATGGGATTATAGCTGCCGATGATGCCTAGCACGAACGTGAAGACGCGGACCTGACACAGGTCTGTACAAACGCTTCAATTTGACTCTCTAACCGGTTCTGCTGGTTCACGAATTCGCCTAATCCATGGCGCGGTAGATTTTTGACCGCGCGCAACAGACTTCTGATGTATATAGACGGCTGATAAATACGGAGTGGGACCATGACGGCAGCAACCACCGCATTTGCGGGTAAAAAAATTCGGATCGGCATATTAGGCGCATCGGGTTACACCGGTGCCGAATTGGTGCGTCTGTTGACCCGCCATCCCAAGGCTGAGATTGTCTTTATGACTGCCGACAGCCACGCTGGTGAGCCGTATGAACAGGTCTATCCGCATCTGGGTGGCTTGGAGCTGCCGCCATTAGTGCGGGTGGAGGAAGTGGAATGGGCCGGTGTTGAGGTTGACACGGTATTTTGCGGCCTGCCCCATGGTACGACACAAAAAATCATTGCCGGGTTGATGCATCAAACGAACCATTCCGTGCTTGATGAAGTCCTGCACGAAGGCCAGGGCGATGCGGCAGCTGCCATCCAGGGCACGCCACGGGTTATCGATCTATCCGCCGATTTTCGTCTCGATAGCACGGACACCTACGCCGAATGGTACGGCCATGAACATTTTGCCCCGGACCTGCAACCCGAAGCGGTCTACGGCCTGACGGAGATGGCCCGGCCTGCGCTGGTTGATGCCCGTTTGGTGGCCTGCCCTGGCTGTTATCCGACGGTTGCGATCCTGCCCCTGGCACCCTTGCTGGCGGCAAAATTGATTGTGCCTGAGGATATTATTATTGATGCCAAGACCGGCATCACCGGGGCCGGCAGGTCCGCCAAACAGCCGAATTTGTTTTCTGAAGTGTCCGAGGGCATGCATGCTTACGGCATCGGAAGTCATCGTCATGGGCCGGAGATAGAGCAGGAACTATCAAAAGCTTATGGTGAGGACATCGTCATAAACTTCACGCCGCATCTGGTGCCGATGAACCGGGGCATTCTGGCGACCAGCTATGTCCGCCTGGCGGATGAGGCGACGGCGGATGATCTGCGGGACTGCCTTTCCACACGCTATGAGGATGAACCGTTCGTTCGCATTGTGGGCGAAGGGATCGCGCCTGCGACACGGCATGTGCGCGGTGCCAACCATTGCCTGATTGGCGTCTTTCCGGACCGCTTGCCGGGGCGGGCGATTATCGTTTCGGTCATCGATAATCTGGTCAAGGGGTCCTCGGGCCAGGCGATCCAGAACATGAACGTCATGTACGGCCTGGAAGAAACCATGGGGCTGGAGCAGGAAGCCCTATTCCCATAAGTAGTTTCCTTATGTGGTTTCCCTAACTAATCCGACTATTTTGAAAGTGGAGCACTGTGCCATATGGGCAATATCATGACCTATCGGGGTATCGCCCCTGTTGTTGACGAAACCACCTTTGTCGCGCCGGGTGCCCATGTAATCGGGGAGGTGACCCTGGGGGCCCATACCACGATTTGGTACAATTGCGTGGTGCGTGGTGATCAGGAACCGATCCATATTGGCGCCCGCACCAATTTACAGGACGGCAGCATTGTCCATACCTCAAAAGGTATCTCCGGCACCTGGATCGGCGAAAACGTACTGATCGGCCATGGCTGCGTCATTCACGCCTGCCGCTTGGAAGATCGCGCCTTTATCGGCATGGGATCGGTGGTGCTGGATCTATCTGTGGTCGAGGCTGGTGCGATGCTGGCAGCAGGTTCCGTTCTGACGCCGGGCAAGCGTATCCCGTCGGGTCAGCTATGGGCGGGCAGCCCGGCGCGATACATGCGGGATTTGCGTCCGGAAGAAAGCGTTGTCCATGACGCCCAGGTGGAAGAATATGTGCAGTTAGGTGTCAGCCACACTGCATCGTTAAGGTAGGCGTCGGCATTAGTAGAAAGGACATTATCCATGCGTATCATTGTAACGGGGGCCGGTATTGGCGGTTCCGTGTTGGCCCTGGCGTTGGAGCAGATGGGCATGGATTATCTGGTCCTGGAACAGGCCCCTGCCCTGACGGAGGTTGGTGCCGGTATACAATTGAGCCCCAATGGCGTGCGCATCCTGGAATGTTTGGGCCTGGCCGATGATCTGGCCCGCTTCGGGGTGCAACCCGGCGGCCATCAATTGAAAGATTGGAAGACCGGCGAGACCGTCCTGGAAACGCCCCTGCGCGCCGTGGTCAATGACACCTTCGGGGCGCGCTATTATCATGCCCATCGGGCCGATCTGATCAGCGCCTTGTCCACGCGCCTGAACCCTGATCGCCTGCGCCTGAATTCAAAGGTTGTCTCGGTCAGCCAGACGGATAGCAAGGTCAGCGTGACATTGGCAGACGGCAGCACTGAAAGTGGCGATATTTTGATCGCCGCCGACGGCATTCATTCCGCGATCCGCAACCAGGTCTTTAATCCAGAGGCCCCACGCCGGTCCGGCTACGTCGCTTGGCGGGGCATGGTACCAGCCGAAAAGGTCGCGCATCTGAACATTGAAAAACAATCCACCGCCGTCATGGGGCCGCGCCTGTCCATCGTATTCTATTATGTCTCTGGCGGGGCGAAACTAAACTGGATTGCCATCGGTGCCGGTGACAGCGAGATCCAGGAGAGTTGGAGCCAGGGCGCATCAAAGGCCGATGTGCAAAAAAGCTTCGAAGGCTGGTACGACCACCCCAAAGGCATGGTGGATCTGACGGAGGAGCTGTTCGTCACCGCCCTGCACGATCGTGAAAACCTGCCCACCTGGATTGACGGTCGCATTGCCCTGATGGGGGACGCAGCCCACGCCATGCTGCCCTATCACGCCCAAGGTGCTGTCCAGAGCATCGAAGACGCCTGGGTGCTAGCCCGTTGTTTGGAGATGGGCCAGCAAAAGCCCACGGCGGCGTTGATGAAATACGAAAGCCTGCGCAAAGACCGGGCACAGCGCCTGCAACTGCATTCCCGCAACGCAGAACGCTGGTATCACCTGGATGACCCGGATGAGATTGCACACCGCAACGCACGCCTGGCCAAACACGCAGAAAACAACCCATCGGGCCTGACCCCGCAACAAACCTGGCTGTTCAGCTACGACGCCGAAAAAGCCGCCCTGGGCACCGATGATGACTGGCGTGCTCTGCGGGAGTGGTAAATCCGTGAATATTGGCGTTACCAATTTTCAGAATTGTGTTAAGTAAGCACTTAGTGCGGACGTGGTGGAACTGGTATACACAACAGACTTAGACAATTGATTTGAGTGCCCTACCGGAAACGGTAGGAGTAGAACCCGTCAAATTCGGGGAAGCCTGTAAAATGGTAATCCCGAGCGAAGCCCGAAAGGGAACGTGTAGAGACTTGACGGCGGGAACCTAAAGCCGGTGGCAATGGTTAAGAGAAAGTCCAGACCACAAAGCCTTGTATAGGGTGGCGGTGAAAACCGTAGATGGTAAGAAAATCTGTCGGCCCTAGGCCATGCGGGTTCGAGTCCCGCCGTCCGCACCAAAGCGCTTTCGCCTTTTTGAGGGGGAAAGCGCGAAACCACACCGATTTTTGCAGTAGGCGCCAGCCGTTTGCATAGCAAACTGCGAGAGCTGAGGCTCGAGGTTTCGCCGCAGAGGGACCCATTTTTCGATTTCGAATTCAAGCATTGTCGCTGTAATAAATAGAGATAGCGTCCCCTTAAATTTCTAATGAGGTTGTTCAAAAGTAGACCTCGAAACTTAAACCCGGAGAGTTGCCAACGTAGAGCAATTACACTGTGTCACCGTAGGCGGTCGGCGCTTTATGCCACTAATTGCCAGCCATCAAGACCATGTGTCGTTATTTCAAAACCAAGCGTCGCGCTACAGCTACTTGAGCCACAAGCTTGCGATCGTCGCCACCACGGTCCGCCACCACGGTTCGCGGGTAATACCTCATCCAAAACGCCGTATCAAAATTCCATTTAATTGTTTATTTATATATAGTTAGAGTGGTGCACCCAGCAGGACTCGAACCTGCGACCCCCGGATTAGAAATCCGATGCTCTATCCAGCTGAGCTATGGG
>JAPKBD010000475.1 GCA_028824965.1 Alphaproteobacteria bacterium
ATCCTTGATCACCTCCACCGACCCGACCCCTGCGCTACGGAGCTCTGTCATTAACCAATCCGCCATGGCCGCATAGCTACCGTTAATTGGTCCCAGCCCAGACACGGTAGGTATCTGAATGCACTGTACGAAGCTTTCCAAGGCCGCATCATCCTGGATGATCTGATCGATGGTAAATCCTTCCAGGATGAATTTCTCCATCAGGAACTTCCGCATGAAATCCGGGCCATCCAACAGCTTGGCCATGATGCCGGTCATGATTTTGTTCTTTGTCGTCACCTCGCCGACCTGGCGCACCTTGTCGGAATAGCTGGCCGGGAACGGATCGGAGGTCGCTGCCTGCATCGCAGGTGTGGCATGGATCTGGGCCATACGGCGCACGCCATCCTTTAGGCGTTCCAGATCCCGTGGATCGGACAGCAGATTGAACTCCACCGTCGGCTCATCCCGCCAATCAGCCGAATTCAATTTCACCTGCCCCGTCTCGGAATAGGTCTTGTTGACGAAGACAATCATAGAGGCGATCTGTTCGCCCACCGGATGCCATGACGATTTAGATGATACCGCAACGAACATATCGCCCTGCGGGATATCCTTCAGCGCGGAGGAATAACGCAGGCCGACGAGGAGATGCCGGCGGGTCATCTCGTTGATCCGGGCCTTTGGTTTGATGAAAGAAGCTACGGCAACAGACGGATGATCCATCAGGCCCTGGCCAACACCTGCCACATTGGCGCGCACATCGATGCCCATCTCATCCAATGCCATGGCAGGGCCAATCCCTGCGCGCAGTAAATGGGTTGGCGAATGGATCGCACCCGATGACAGAATAATTTCGTTGCCGCGAAATTCCTGTTCTTTGCCGTTGACCATCGCCTTGACGCCGACACAGCGGGTGCCCTCGAACAACAGCTCCTTCACCTGGGTGCGGGTGGTGATGGTCAAATTCTCCCGCTGCCGGGTGCCCGGATCAAGATAGCCGATAGCAGCCGATACCCGGCGTTCATAGGCATTCGACATGGTGACGGGGAAATAGCCGTCCTTGAACTCCCCATTCTGATCGGGCAGAAATTCGAACCCGGCCTGCCCAAATGCTTCACCGACCGCTGTGGCGTGACCATTCCAGTCATTGGGCATAATGCGGCGCACGGGGATGCGCCCTTCATTGCCGTGATAGTCGTCATCGGGATAGTCCATATCCCGCTCCACCTTCTTGAAATAAGGCAGTACCTTATCCCAATTCCAGCCCTTGGCCCCGCGCGCTTCCCATTCATTAAAATCCGTAGGTGCGCCGCGATTGGCCATTTGCCCGTTGATGGATGACCCGCCACCCAACACCCTGGCCTGTTCATACTTACGCAAGGGGGGGCGGTCCACATCCGGGTTATTATGCGAAATTACCTCCGTCGTAACCTTCAGATCATTCCAGATAAAGCGCTTGTCCAAGTACGCGGTACCGGGATAACTGTCCAAAATCTCTTCCGGTACTTTGCCATGGGGCGTGTCCTGCCCCGCTTCGCATAACAGAACCTTGTTGGCGCTGCGTGCGGACAAACGGTTGGCCAACACGGAACCGGCGGACCCGCCACCCACAATGATATAGTCGTACTGCTGCATTTCTCTCCCCTTATATAATGTGTCCGATTTCTGATCGAACCGGATCATTCTTCCTTGGCGACATAATAGAGCACGAATTCCTGTGCCAGGCTTTCGATTTTTCTCATAGACATTGATAATTGGGAAATTGGGATATGGACCGACGGATAACCGTCTGATTGGCTTTTAAATTTCCGCAGTTGCGGCGAGACCATGGTCAACATGCCCACGGAATTGGACATATAATTCCGCGCCTTTTCGTTTAGTTGGCTGGGATCAACGGCGATCATTAATACCCGCCGCACCAAAGTTGCATTCCCTGCACCCATGCCGATCACCGCCGACCAGGGCATCTGTCCTAAAGGTGGTCGCTGGCAAAATATGCCGTCCGCATCGAAAATCAGCACAGGCTTTCGATCGAATGCCATCTGTATAACCAG
>JAPKBD010000476.1 GCA_028824965.1 Alphaproteobacteria bacterium
ATAGCGTTGCCAAGCATGACAAGTTTGCGGAAAAGCATAATATACGTATCACCTTAGCCTCGGATGAGGATGGGGCCATCTGTGAAGCTTATGGGGTTTGGGTGGAAAAGATGAACTATGGCCGGACCTATATGGGGATTGAGCGTTCGACCTTCCTAATCGATGCCAAAGGTAAAGTTGCCAAGGTCTGGCGGAAAGTAAGGGTTAAGGCACACGCAGACGCCGTTCTGACGGCAGCCAAGGAGATGTCGTTTTAAAAGAGGCAGCCTATTACGATTAATTAGGGTTTCTGATTTCTCGGATATGTAATATTGAATAGGTGTACATCCTTGTAGATAGTGAAGCTATTCATGGAATTTTCGTTTGAAAATCGATACGACAGAGACCTAGTAAAATCATTTACTGATGAATTGATCACGCGCGATTTCTCCGATATTGCCACATATTTTCGCAGCGTGGATGGCCCGACGCCCGAAATATTATGGTCGCCAACATCAGCGGAATTGGATGAAGGGGCCCTGCGTGTACTGCTGGATTATTGGATTGAGCTGCCGCGTGGACAGGATTTACCTCTCGCCAGTGTATTGGATCCTTTGCAAATACGCGGCGCACTTGGGCTGGTTATGTTGTTGGATGTTGAAGATGACGGCTGGGACTACCGCTATCAGGTGTATGGCACCACGATCGCCGAACGTTCCGGCTTTGACGCCACGGGCAAGCTGATATCGGAACTGGATTTACAGCCCATGGGACCGTTCTTCATCGCCTCATACCGGGCTTGTTTTGAAAGCCGGGGTTATATGTTTTCCCGCCATGTACCGCCGCTGCGGTCGCACACGACCAGTTGGGACCGCATTATCCTGCCGCTCGAAGGCGAGGGCGGTCAGATTAACCGGCTTTTGGTCGGAAATGTGCCCGGTACATGGCGCGCCGAAGTATCGTAATATCGTGACGCCTGGCAATTATCAGAACGCGGTCATCTTGCGGTCATTGAGATATAGATGACGCTGATATCTGTGCCGAAGTCCGGGTTATCGGGCAGGTAGGGTTGGGGGTCCGAGATATTGAATTCACTGATCACGTCACTGTCTGCCAAGGCTTTGACCGTTTCGGCGAAACTACGTTCGTCAAATAGATCATCGCGTTGGGTCACCACAATCTGTCCGCCGGGCCGGACCATGCGGGCAAATTCATTCAGGACCGCGTCACTGTCAGGCACATAGGTTAGGACGCCGATGCAGATCAGCGCATCGTAGGTATTGTCAGCGATGGCCAGGGGCAGTTTCTGTAAATCCACCGGCGTTAGGTCGCGATAGAGGCCGCGCTTGGCCGCTTGTTCAAGGGATGCCGGTGATAGATCGACGCCATCAATGGGTCCGCTAAACCCCGCTGCACGTAAAGCTGTCCCCGTCAGCCCCGTGCCGCAACCCACATCAAGTATGGTCGCGGTTAGCGCTACTGTAGCCCGTAGCTGATCAGCCGCCCGTTTGGGTGCCTGATAATCCCAGGTCGCCAGATCATCGTTGTAGGTCGCGGCCCAATCGTCATAGCTTTTCACCACATCGGCGCTGGACGTGCTGCCTTGGCGCAACCAGTTAAGGTCGTCCTTTTCATCCGGCATTGGCCATCGCCTTTTCTGCGGCCCGATCCTGCATGCGTTGCAGCTGTTCCCAACCCAAATAGCCTGTGAAGCCGTCGTCGTCGTAGTACAATACCGGCCCGTCACAGATGAACAGATACTCCGTATCCTCCAACGCCGTGGTCTCCCCGTGCACCATGCCGTTGGGCTCATAGACGTAGTCGCCAACCTCTAACGTGCCATCACGAACCTGCAGGCGACCGGACAGAATAAAGGCATGGGCGCCTGACAGATGTTTATGAGGTCGCGCCACATAGCCCTTTTTCCAGCGCAACAATACGGACCAGCGACCACTTTCGGGTGCGAGCCACAGGATTTTCATATGCGCCATGCCGGGGGCGATCTCAATCCAATCCATGCTGGCGCTATGCGCGATGGTGTCCATCAGTTCGC
>JAPKBD010000148.1 GCA_028824965.1 Alphaproteobacteria bacterium
GTTCTTCAAGATTGGTAATAGGAAGTTCGACTGAGGGTGGTTCGGCTGGGGAAAGTTCTGTTGAACCTATCGTGGCCCTTGGTTCTACGCCCAAGTTTCCAGCCAACATAGCAGCCGCATTGACGATCCGCCGACGCGGTCCGAGCGGCAGGCCAAGGTCTTGCAAATCATCATCCGTGAGCAAAGCCACATCACGAAGCGCAACATGGTTCGCCTCGAAAACATCGCCCCAATGTTCCAGTTCCAGTGTCGTAAGCCAATCCCGGATATTATCCGCCATCCTGACCTCCGCCCAGAAGCCTCATACTGAGCCTCCGCCCGAAAGCCTATCAGGTTCGGGGCGTTATACCACGATCAAATTGTGACGTGACGCTGGCAGCTAGGGCGTTTTGTCTTCGTTAGCATCCGCCCCGGCCTTATCCGCAACTTGCACCGGAACGTCAGGTGTGGCATCGGGTGTGGCATCAGGTGTTGCCGCGGCAAAACGATGCTGGGCGCGATAGCTGATGGGGATGGATGCCAAATACGCCACGCCGAGGATTGAAAGGACGAACCAGGGATAGCTGGCCAATACAGCTGCGACAATGCCGACCACGACCAATAATGGCAGCACCAGTTCCCGGCGGATACGCACCCGCTTAAACGAATAGGTTGGGATCTGACTGATCATCATAAATGCCACCAGCAACAACCAAACCGCCATGAAAACCGGCTGGCGCACAAATTCATCGCCGATCTGAAAACTAACCGCCATGGGCAACAGGGCGATGCAGGCCCCAGCAGGGGCAGCCATGCCGGTAAAGAAATAAGAGGTCCAGGCCGGCTGGTCAGGGTCATCAAGGGCGGTGTTAAAGCGAGCCAGACGCAGAGCGCAACAGGTGGAATAAGCCAGGCCCGCAATCCAGCCAATGCCGCCCAGAACTTCCGTGCTCCACATATAAATCACCAGCGCCGGTGCGACGCCAAAGGCAATGAAGTCCGATAGGGAGTCCAATTCCGCACCGAATTTTGTCGCGCCTTTCAACAATCGGGCCATGCGCCCGTCCAGGCCATCCAGAACGCCGGCGACAATAATTGCGGCCACCGCCAGTTCCCACGTTCCCTGCATGGCAAAACGAATGGCCGACATACCGGCACAA
Organism: Alphaproteobacteria bacterium; assembly: GCA_028824965.1. Taxonomy (GTDB): domain Bacteria; phylum Pseudomonadota; class Alphaproteobacteria. Next base: position 1,140 of record JAPKBD010000148.1, read on the forward strand.
AGTGCCAGGACCGTCAGAATATTCGGGATCAGGCTGTTGACCGGCAGTTCCCGAAGGCGGCGGTTACCCCGACCAATTTTCATCGAACATCCCCTCGCCTGCGTTCTTCATCGCTATCACAATCGGCCAGCACGGTTTCGCCCGCCACCGCCGTCTGCCCCACCGCCACCAAGGGTGCTGTGACGTCATCAAGATAGACATCGACCCGGCTACCAAAACGGATCAAGCCAAATCGCTCACCTGCGCGCACCCGCTGCCCCTCGAACAGGCCGCAGACGATACGCCGCGCGACCAGGCCCGCAATCTGCACAAAGGCGATATCCTGGCCCATGGACGTGGTCATGCGGATTGCCTGGCGTTCGTTATCGGTGGAGGCTTTATCCAGGGACGCATTAAAGAATTTACCCGGCCGATAAGACACAGCGGTAATTTCACCATCGATGGGGATACGGTTCACATGTACATTGAAAACATTCATGAACACGGCAATACGCTGACGGGGCTCATCCCCCATACCCAATTCAGCTGGCGGCACCGCCATCTCAATGGATTGGACGACGCCGTCTGCGGGCGAAATAATCAAACCGTCGCGGTTCGGCGTGGTCCGGTCCGGATCGCGAAAGAAATAGACGCACCAGCAGGTCAACACCACCCCAAGCCAACCCAGCGGGTCGGCAATCCAAAACAGGATGATCGTGGCCACGGCAAATATCGCGATGAAGCGATAACCCTCGCGGTTGATCGGAACCATTACGGCTTTCAATGCGTCCATGACGTTGTCACATTCCCAATTGCGGCGGTCGCAAATCTATTCCGCCGGTACTTTATCCAATGATAGGTCACCCTTATCCAGCCGCTGCAAATGTTGCAAGGCCTTCGCCTGCTCCTGTTGTCGTTGCCACATGGCGCTATAGACGCCAGAGGCTGCCAACAATGCCTCATGACGGCCCCGCTCCACAATGTGGCCGGCTTCCAGAACGATGATTTCATCCGCATCTACGATGGTAGAAAGACGATGGGCAATGACCAATGTCGTACGATCACGGGACACCAGGCGAAGCGCTGCCTGAATTTCCTTCTCTGTCTGGGAATCCAGGGCCGATGTGGCCTCATCAAACAACAGGATCGCCGGGTCTTTCAGGATGGTCCGGGCAATAGCGACCCGCTGTTTTTCCCCGCCCGATAGTTTCAGGCCACGTTCCCCCACAGCAGAATCATAGCCATCGGGCAGCGAGATGATGAAATCGTGGATTTGAGCCAGTTTTGCCGCTGCCTCAATCTCCTCATCCGTCGCATCCACACGGCCATAGCGGATATTGTAGCGAATGCTGTCGTTAAACAGCACCGTATCCTGGGGTACGATACCCACATTCCCCCGCAGGGAGGTCTGGGTGATATTGCGAACGTCCTGGCCGTCGATCAGCACACGCCCGCTCTGGACATCGTAAAAGCGGAACAGAATGCGTGAAATAGTGGACTTGCCCGCCCCCGATGGGCCGACAATGGCCACTGTGTGCCCCGCCGGCACTGAGAAATCGACACCGTGAAGGATCTGCCGGTCCGGCCCATAGCCGAAATCCACGGCCTCAAACGTCACAGCACCGTCTGTAATTTGCAAAGGTTTTGCATCGGGTTTATCGACCACTTCGGCATGGACGTTGATCAACTCAAACATCTTGTCCATGTCCACCAGGCTTTGCTTAATCTCCCGATAGACGAAACCCAAAAAACCCAAAGGTTGGTATAGCTGCATCATAAAGGTGTTGATCAGGACGAAATCACCGATGGTCAGTTCTTTATTGATCACGCCCTGGGCCGCCAGCAGCATGACCGTGCACATGCCGAACGCAATGATAATCCCCTGGCCGATATTCAACAGGGCCAGCGACGTCTGGCTGCGCACAGCGGCAATTTCATAGCGCGACATGGATTGGTTGAAACGGTCCGCTTCGTGGCTTTCGTTGCCAAAATATTTCACGGTTTCAAAGTTCAGCAGACTGTCGATGGCCCGGGTGCTGGCTTCACTATCCGTGCGGTTCATCTCACGCCGGTGCTTCAGGCGCCATTCCGTGATTGTCAACGTGAAGAAGATATAAATGCCGACCGAGATCAGCGTAATGGTGGAATAGCCTGGGCCGTAATTGATCAACAATACACCGCAGACCAAAGATAGTTCCAACAGGGTCGGCAGAATATTAAACAAGGAAAACCGCAGCAGAAAATCGATCCCCTTTGTGCCCCGCTCTATCACCCGGCTTAATCCGCCGGTTTGCCGATCCAGATGAAAGGCCAGGGAAAGTCTGTGCAAATGGCGAAAGACCTCCAGCGCCACCATCCGCAGGGCGTTCTGCCCCACCTTGGCAAAAACCGCATCGCGCAGTTCGCCAAATGCTTGCCCCGCGACGCGCGCAGCACCATAGGCCAGGATCATCATCACGGGGATGGCGATGACCGTACCGGTAGTATCGTCACCGCCCGTGATATTCAGGCCATCAATGATTTCCTTATAGACGAAGGGAATAAAAACGATCGCAACCTTCGCCAGGGCCAGCAACCCCATGGCAATCACAACCCGGATCCTAAGATCCCAGCGGCCTTGTGGCCACAGATACGGCATCAGGGTCGCCAGGGTTTGCCAATGGCTACCGCTTGGGCCGTCCTCTGCTGGATTGAACCTACTGCGCATGATGTCCCATCATCCCCGTAACCCTATAATGGCGAACCCGCCACCTGCCACTTGCACGATATGTAAGCTGTTTGGGCAAAAAGAAACAGGGGATAGGGCGGATACTCTAAACTTTTGCGACAAAACCCGCCATATCGACCCGCTTCCTAAGGTATTGGGAAATTCGTTTACCTGAATTTAACTCTAGCCGGGTGTAATCAACGTGGAATAGGGGAGCGGGTACATGTCTGTCGACTACCAGGAAGATATTGCGGAAGATTGGGATATGGCGGAGGCGATGCCTAAATCTGACGCCAATGGCGATGGAGCGCATTTCTCCAATCTAAATGAGGCGTTGGACCAAGCCGGCTCAATCCTTGGCGACATGAGTGCGCAATTGCCAATCGCGTTCCGTTTTGATTGGCATAAAATGGCCATTTTTTGCCAAATCGTTGATCAGGATGGGGACGCCGTCCTGAAGTTGACGGCAGATTTGGGGCCCATGCCCTTTACCATCGAGAATAAGGACCGGCGGTCTTATCTAAAACATTTGCACAGCCCAGCCGTGGGCTTGCCAATTGGTAGGTTTTTGGTCACAGATCGTCGCCGTTTTCGCCATTGCATAGAACACCCGCTTAGCAGCGTCGTAAACGGCAGCAACATTGTTACAGCGGTGGTGCAGTCCCTGCTGACAGCCCGGCCCTATTACGAATTGGCCAAGAAAGAGCTGCGCTAATCCAGCCTTCGTTACGAATATACGTTCCGCGCGGCCATGCAAAAGCTGATCTAATTGATGGGCAGATCGCGCCTGACATAGCGCCCATCCTCAACACCTGCGAAATAATCATCCACCTCAGGGTGGCGCACCGGGGCATCGTTGTCGTCGGTCAAAAGATTTTGTTCTGAAACGTAGGCCATATAGGTGGTTTGGGCATTTTCCGCCAACAGATGATAAAATGGCTGCTCCCGGCGCGGACGCACACTTTCGGGAATAGACATCAACCATTCTTCGGAATTTGAGAATACTGGATCAACATCGAAAACCACGCCCCGAAATGGGTGGATGCGGTGTTTAACGACATCGCCGATCTGAAATTTTGCGACCATAATTGTCGTCACGTCACCACTAGCTCCTCTATCATGCCTCAAAACAAACACCGAGATCGATTCCCAAGGTCTGGATTACATTTTCTAGCACATCATCCCCCTTCGATCACCTGCCAACTTCCATCCGGTTGTCGGCACGCTGTACCATAGGCTTGTTGTACCTGGTCGTTAATCACGACGCTATGTTGATATTCCCGGCAATAGCGGCCGGAATTTGTCTGCCCCTCGCGGGTTGCGCGTACCGTACCGTAATGGCCATTGTCAGGATTGGACCATTCAATGGTTTCGCCCATGGGTGCAAAATGCGCCTGATCCTGGGCATTTGTCATGGCAATGCGGTCGGCCCGATCCAAAGAACGGCCAATTTCAGCGCCGACAAAGGCGCCCAAAATAGTTCCGGCGGCGACGGCGATGATGCGCCCGCGGCCCTTGCCGATGCTCGATCCCAACAGGCCCCCACCAACAGCGCCCAATAAAGTGCCCGCGCCCTGCTTTGGGGCGTCCGTGGTGATACAGGCGCTCAACAACAGAGCAGCGGCGGTAATCGCAGCGATTGGTGCGGCAGTGCGCCCCGGCCGCCCCGGTCGCCCCGGCCGCACCGTACGCTGATTTATGATCTTCATGACATGTCTCCTCATCCGACTAAGAGTGTGGTTCAGCAAATTCAGTTTGGACAAGATGCCACGACCCAGCTGAATGATAACTGAGGGGCCCATTCATCTTAGGTTCATCTTTCAAACTGTGGCGAAGCGCCGTAGGATCAAGAGAATAAGGGGAGATCGATCTCGTGGACAAAGACGCAGCAAAAGATAGCGCCGAAGACGCAAAGAAAACGATCCTGGATTACTGCTTGCGCAAGGGTGCCCTGGCTGCAGGCGTTGCTGACCTGGACGCATTGGAGCGCATCGCCCCGCCCGGCCATCGCCCCAGTGATCTGATGCCAAAGGTTAAATCGGTAATCTCCCTTGGTGTCGGGGGCCAAACCCAAGGTGCCTGGTCCGTCCCTGCAAAAGCAATGGGCTATTTCGGCTCTACAGAAACCCGCGCCTATACCATTGCCTATGGCGCGGCATTTTTAATCGAAGGACGCTATCAGACCCCCGCGATCTATTGTCCGCCGGACATGGACAACGAAAAAGGCCCGCGCGTGCCTTTGCAAAGCCTGAAATTACATGCGGAGGTGGCGGGCATCGGGGCGCGCTCCCTGGCCGGTGATATCCTGTTGCATCCTGAATTCGGTTATATGTACTTCGCCTCCATCTTCACGGAGTTGGAACTACCGCCCGACCAACCGATGGAGACGAACCCGTGTCCGGCACCATCATGTGTTTCCATGTACCGACAAATCGGGCGCACCCCGTGTCAGAAATTCTGCCCCGTGCAATGCCTATCGGGCAGTATTGACGAGGACGGCAAGCAAGCTGAAATGCATTACGATATGGCCGCCTGCGCGGAGATGAGCCAGCAATACGAAGCCGTCCCAGCGATGTTGGCCGAGGCAATGGCGGCGGAGGACGCCCAAGGCCGCGAAGATGCCCTGTTCGATCCGGACAATAAGTTGCTGTGGTACAAAATGTCCGTGGGGTCAGGCGGTCTATTGGCGCAATGTTTCGAATGTATGCGGGTCTGCCCCATCGCCACACAAGCACCCCAGGCAGATCCGATCCGGCGGTCAATCGCCCAAACAAATTCTGGGGAGAGCGACTAATGGCGCGCGGTCTGAACCGACAACAGATCGGCGTCACCAATGCCATGGTCGACAGCTATGGCGATCTGATATTTCAGTTGAGCCACAACATGCAAACCCGCCGGGGCGACCCGATCAGAGAGCTGGATTTCGCAGCGATTGAGGCGAGCCGGGCTGAACTGGGGATGAGCGATGGGCAAATCGCCGCCCGCGTAGGTTTGAGCGAACCCCAGGTGATGTATATCCGCAATATGATGGAGCGGCGGAACTTCAACACCCGGCATTTTCAACGCCTGTTGGAATTGGGCGGCGGCAAGCGCTTTCGCGAGGAGCGTTTCACCAATCACGCTGACCGATTCGAATATCACGAAGACGCCATTGCCCTGCGGGAAGCGATGACCTTCGCACCGGACCGGGCCCGCCATTACGCCGAACAGGGTTGGTGGGCGGACGATACCATGAGCGGCTGGTTGGCCGGCCATGTGAGCGAACGGCCGGACGCACCAGCGATCATTCAGGGCGATCTGGTGATCAATTACGCGGACCTTGGCGACAGAGTGGATCGATTGGCAGGCGGCCTGCATGGACTGGGACTGGGCCAGGGCGATGTGATCGCAGTGCAACTGCCAAACATTGTGGAATATCTGGTCAGCTATCTGGCCATTGCCCGTTTGGGTGCGGTGATGACGACCCTGTATATGCCCCACCGGGCACGGGAATTTGAAACCCTGCTGGGCCACAGTCGGGCCCGGGCCCTGATTTGTTTGAGTGATGCGGGCGGCTTTCCAGCCGCAGAGACGGCCCTAGGGCTAGAGCTGCCGAAACTACAATCGGTCATAGCGATCGGTGCGCCCATCAGCGGTGCGGTCGCCTTTGAAGAACTGGCGGGCGCCAGCGCCAGTGCCGACAAGCTGAAATTGCCCCTACCCGTGGCCGCCGATCCGTTCCTGTTACTTTATACATCAGGCACAACAGCCAGCCCAAAGGCAGTGCCGCACAATTCCCACACCATGCTGGGCAATGCCCGCCTCGGCGCGGGGGAGCATCAATTGACCGCCAATGATGTGATCGTCTCAGCACCCCCGTTCGGCCATTTGTTTGCGCTCTACTCATTTCACCTGGCGCTTTACACAGGCGCGGCAAATCTTTTGCTGGCCAATTTCACACCACCCGATCTGGCAGCAACAGTTGAGACGGGAAAGGCCACAGCGTTGTTTACCGCACCGGCGCATATGGCGGCCTGTTTGGGTATGGGGTTGTTTGACAAACATGATTGGTCCTCGCTCACCCTGGCCATTTTGTCAGGCAGTGCGGTTCCAGCGGACATGGCCCATGCCGTTGCCGCCAAAATTCCCAACTGCGCCATCACGCAGCTTTGGGGCATGACGGAAACCCAGGGCGGCCTATATTCCCGCCCCGGCGATGGCATCGATATTGCCGCCGGCTCCGCCGGGCACCCGGCACCAGGGGCTGAGGCCCGGATCAGTGATGAGGGGGAGTTGCAGGTGCGCGGCTCCATGCTGTTCCCCAGCTATTTCGACAATCCAGGTGCCAACGACGCGGCATTTACCAATGATGGTTGGTTCCGCAGCGGCGATCTTGCAGCAGAGGACGACGCCGGCAACATCGCCATCACGGGCCGGATCAAAGACATCATCAACAGAGGCGGGGTGAAATATAATCCCCGCGAGATCGAAGATTTGTTGGATGGCCATCCTGAAATCGTCCAATCTGCCATCGTTCCCATGCCCGATGATGTTTTGGGAGAGCGCGCCTGCTGCTTTGCAGTTGCCACGGATAAAAACTTGGACCTTAATCGGGTCTGTGCATATTTATTGGAAAAGGGCATCGCCAAAACCAAATTGCCGGAACGCTTGGTCCTGGTTGACGAAATGCCCATGACGCCGACACGAAAAATCATCAAAGGACGCCTGATCCTGCCTGAATTGCCTCAAACCTAACCTGGAAAAAGAGACCCTATGAAAGTTGAAAGTACTGAATACGACGTATCCGCCGAAAATCTGAAAGCCCTGTCGGGCAAGTTGGTTGAACTGCTGCGCATCCGCTCCATCCCCATTGGGATGAAATTGTTTGAAGATGCGGACGAGATGCTGGCCATCCCCGGCTTGCGCACACCAACGGCAAATTTTCAATTCACCATGTGCCAGCTGGTGGGCCAGACACGAACCGCCGGTTTCACCCTGGGCATTCAGCATGAAAACGTACGCCCCAATTCAAACTGCGGCGGTATCGTCGGCTTGAATAAACCAAGCGCCAGCTTCCTGACAGGGGAGAATATGAACGGTGTCTGGTTCGAAAATATTGAGGCATCGAAATCGCACCAAGATCAAATGACCCGGGTTGAGCCGGTTTATAACGGCATCGCTGCCTCGCCCCTACGCTCCGCCCGACTGGACCCGCCCGACATCGTCCTGTTCTATGCCAACCCGGCGCAGACGATCCTGTTCGTCAACGGCCTGCAATGGAAGCGGTACAAACGTTACGACATGACCATTACCGGCGAAAGTGCGTGTTCCGACAGTTGGGGCCGGGCGTTGGCGACAAAAGAAACCTCTATCTCCATTCCCTGCTTTGCAGAGCGGCGCTATGGCGGCGTGGCCGACGATGAAATGTTGTTGGCCATGCCCCCTGACGAATTCGTCCGTGGCATGGAAGGCCTGGAAGGCATCGGCAAAGTCGGCCTGCGCTATCCCATCCCGCCCTACGGTACCCAGATGGACCCGACGCGAGGTATGTCGGTCAGCTATCCCGGCAAAAAATAGCGGTCGGTAGGTACACAAGAAACATTGGAGCATGGGTCGAGATGGATTGCCGGATCAAGTCCGGCAATGACGAATACTTGCGGAAAAATGGCAAAAAATAGCCAAAACCGTCGTACCCGGAATTGATCCGGGTATCCATCTTCTACGCCCTGCGGAATTATGGAACTGAGCTAATTCTTGGTGACGTAATCGACTTCGTAACCGACGGCGATGCAATCGGCATAGACGTCGGGTTTCTGCACGGACAGTCTGACGCGGGTGATGGCGTCTTCTTTATCGAAGATGCCCAACAACTCCCGCGCCAGGCTTTCCAGCAGATTATAATGACGGGCCTGGGCCAGCTCCACAATCTGGGTGCGGATATTGTCATAGTTCAGGATCAGGGCAACGTCTTCCTGGGGATCCGGCAGATCAGGGCGCAGTTCAATTTCCAAATCGATCAGCAATTGCTGCTGCCCCTCACGCTCATGGGGCAGTACGCCAATCGATACCGGGAATGAGAGCTGGCGAAATTTGATCCGGTGTCCTGTGAGTTTTCCAGTAAGTTTTTCAGTAAGGGGGGGCATAGCCTATTCCTCCACCATAAATGAAACATCCCGCGGCATCCCCATCAGGGACTGACCGCCGTCGATGGTGATGACTTCGCCGGTCATAGATGGTGCGGCGAGGATAAAACGCAAGGCCGCTACCAATTGAT
>JAPKBD010000149.1 GCA_028824965.1 Alphaproteobacteria bacterium
CCAGTTCAATTATCTGGATAACGAGGCGGATTGTGAAGGCTTCCGCCAGTGCATCCGCCTGACCCGGGAGATCATCAATCAACCGGCATTCGATGCCTATCGCGGTGATGAGATCCAACCGGGTATCAATATCACCACGGATGAGGCTGTCGATGCCTGGGTCCGTGCCAATGTGGAAAGTGCCTATCACCCCACGGGCACCTGCAAGATTGGCGCAGACGATGATAGGGGGGCGGTGCTGGACCCCGAATGCCGGGTGCGCGGGATTGCCGGCCTGCGGGTCGTGGATGCTTCGGTCTTCCCCACCATCCCCAACGGCAATCTGAATGCCCCGACCATCATGGTTGCGGAAAAGGCGGCTGACATCATCCTCGGTCATGATCCCCTGCCGCCGTCGAACGTGGATAGTTTTGTCGATCCGGAATGGCAGACCCGGCAAAGGCCGGGCGTACCGCAAAGATGATGTTGTGACAGTGATAATGCGATGACAATGCAATGACAATCCGGGGCATCTTGTTCGACAAGGATGGCACTTTATTGGATTTCAATGCGACGTGGGTGCCTATGTACCGCGCCCTCGCAAATATCGTTGCGCATGGTGACGCCGGGCTGATGGCGGCGCTGCTGAGCGGCAGCGGCCAGGACGATGCTACGGGTACGGTTGCGTCCGGCAGCTTGTTAGCGGTTGCCAGTACGAGCGAAATTGCAGCTTGTTGGGACGCCATTGCCCCCGATCATGGTTTTGCTGATCTGGTGGGGATGATGGATGAATTCTTTCAACGCGAATGCGTTCGCGCGGCGGTTCCCGTAAAAGCCCTGCCTGAAACCATGGCAACCCTAAAAGCGCGGGGCCTAATATTGGGGCTGGCCACCTCCGACAGTGCACAGGGGGCCAGGTCCAGTCTAGGGCCTTTTGGCATTCTGAAGGATTTCGACTTTATTTCCGGCTATGACAGCGGCCACGGGATCAAGCCGGGGCCAGGTATGGCGAAAGGTTTTATCGCCGCGACGGACCTGGCGCCTGAGCAGACAATGGTGGTGGGGGATAGCCGCCACGACATGGACATGGGACGGGCCGCAGGCGTCGGTCTGTGCGTTGGGGTGTTAACGGGAACATCAAGCTGGGAGGATCTGTCGGAATTTGCCGATCACGTCATAGATAGTATCGCCGACCTTGAAAGTTTGCTGTAAACACACCGCCATGAACAACAGCGAAAACATCGTCCATCAACTGCCCTGTTGGATATCTCCCATACAGCCCCTCCGTCTTACTGGGGGTATTTCAAATGACAATTATCTGGTGGTCGATGACAGCGGCAAATACGTCGTCCGTGTTAATGGCGATGTGCCCGAACATGGCGTACTGCGCGCCAATGACGCCAGCTGTAACCGTGCGGCAGCGGCCATTGGTATAGCGCCAGAGGTTCATTACGCAGGCGCGGAGGCCATTGTGGTCATGTATGTTGAGGGGCGGACCTATTCGGAAGCCGACGTGCGTGTTCAAGACAACCTTGAGCGCATTCTGACCCTCATCAAACAAACCCATGACAATGGGTTTGCCAATGTTCGGGGGCCTGTGTGCGGCTTTTGGCCGTTTCGAGTCTGCCGGGATTATGCCTATTTTTTGGATGAGACCGCCAGCATCGAGACGGGGGAGATCTCTCGGCTGCGCAGCGTCAATGCGGCGTTGGAAGCGGGTGTTGGCCCCATAACACCTGTGCTGGGGCACAACGATTTGCTGGCTGCGAACTTCATTGATGACGGTGATCGGATCTGGCTGATCGATTGGGAACATGCGGGCATGTCCAGCCCTCTTTTTGACCTTGGTAACCTTGTCTCCAACAACACGCTTTCATCCCAGCAGGAAGCTTGGGTGTTAGAAAACTATTTTGAGCGGGCGGTGGATGAAGCATTGTACAGCCGCTACCACGCCATGAAATGCAGCTCGTTATTGCGGGAGGCGATGTGGAGTATGGTATCAGAGGTCACATCAAAGATCGATTTTGATTACGCTGCCTATAGCGTGGAAATTATGGCGCGCTTTGATGATGAATATGCCCGGCGCATGGAATTCGCATCATAGTTGATACGGGAACCCTCAGCCGGCAATAACCGGGCCGTCGCCCATAACAGTGGCGCGATGCATGACCCGGCGAACGCCTAAATCATAGGGCGTGACTTGATGCATGGTGCAGCGATTGTCCCACATAACGATGTCATCAGCCGACCAGATGTGGCGATAGACAAAGGCGTCACTGCCCGCAAATTCTGCCAATTCAGCGATTAACGCTATCGCATCATTATCAGCCATACCCTCTACGGCGTTATTATAGATGGGGGAGATGAAGAGGGATTTTCGCCCGGTTACGGGATGCCGGCGGACCATGGGTTGCCAGACCGGGGGCATCGCCTCCCGTTCGGATGCACTCAACGGCTTTATGGGAGCCAGGGTCGCCATATGGCCAAAATCGTGCCGCGCTTTGCGTCCATCAATCTTTTGGCGTTGATCTTCTGACAAGGCGTCAAATGCGTTGTACATGTTGGTGAACCAGGTCTGCCCGCCCTCCGCCGTGACCTCCAGCCCATGCAGGATTGACCCCATGGATGGCACGGGGCGGAAGGAGCTGTCCGTATGCCAGCGCTGGGCCAGTGATATTTGCGCCACCGATTTGTGGCCCGGGTCCATCAATTTTCCATCGTCGTCTACATTCGAGACACTGAATATTTCGGGTGCGGATTTTGATCTGATGATGTCCTGGTGATGTACTTCCAAGTCACCGAACTGCCGGGCAAAGTCGATCTGTTGTGCGTCGCTAATCGCCTGGCGGGGAAAGATCAGCACCAGATGCTGCATCCATGCCTGGTGGATAGCCTCGAATATTTCGGGGCTTAGCGGTCGCGCCAGATCAACACCCGTCACCTCCGCCCCTAGGGCAGGATGCAGCGGGCGGATCTTTAATTCAGATACCGTATTTTCGTGTGCACCCGACATCTGCGCGCCTCCGATAGCTTTCTACGCTGACTAGTGTATCTTAACCTTTGGGGGCATGCCACTCATCCGAGGAACATAGTGCTTAAGGGCGAGACGAACTATGGGCGAGGCACCGTCAAATGCCCCACCCATTAAATTCAGTTCACGCAGCTAAGTACTGTTGGTTTAAATTGCCTGTTTGTGGCGTCTCAAATACATACGATTACGCAGACGCCCCACTTGCAAATTCGTAAACAAGCGCCCTTCAGCCTTGGTCTGCTGAATGCGTCGCTCAGTATTTGGCCAAGAGCCACATTCTTCAATTGCGCTTCATCCAGCTCTGCGGTGTTAATTTCAATACATACGCGGCCAAAGGGTGTCTCAAAACAGAATTAGGCATTTGGCGCAAATCCTGACATTGGTTGCGGGCCAAGAATGTCGGTTGTAACTTGCCATAAGGATACGGCGTCGTTGCCTGTTTCTGCTGTCAAATTCATTTGCGTATACATCATGATCTCCTCTTGTGTGTAGATTTGAATATGATGGCACAAGTAAAGTATGTAATCACGATAAATTTGCATCTTTAAGACGCATAAAAATATATCCAAACTTAGTATCTGTTTTCTGGCATCATGAATTGCAAAAATATTCTAGCGTTGTGCGTATTTGTGATGCGAAACGCTGAGTAATATCCATAAGGAGTTGGAAACATGACCTACACCGTTATTGCGCGTTGCGCCCGAACAGGTCAGTTGGGCATTGGCATTGCCACCTATTCCCTGGCTGTTGGCGGTTATTGCCCTGCCATTCAGGGTGGGTTGGGGGCAGTTTCTACCCAGGCCTTTGTGAATTTGAAACTGGGCAGCCTGGCCCTGCGCCTATTGGAACAGGGTTTCGCACCTGCAAAGGTGATGGCGGAATTGTCCGACGATGATGCCAACATCACCTATCGCCAAATTGGTATTGTAGACGGTAGTGGCCAAACAGCCGTGCACACCGGCGATAATACCCGGCCCTGGTCAGGGCATGTCACGGGCGACGGTTTCATCACAATGGGCAATGTTCTGGCAGGTGAAGGCGTGGTCACGGCAATGGCAGAAACGTTCGTGGCGAACGCGGCAGAGGATCTGGACGAGCGCCTGTTGAGGGTGTTGGAGGCGGGCCGGGACGCGGGTGGCCAACAAGCCGCCGACGGTACCCATCTTAACGAACGCTCAGCCGCCGTCATTACACACAGTCATCGGCACTACGCCCACATGGACCTACGCGTGGATGCCCATGACACTGCGGTTGAAGAACTACGCCGGGTCCACAGCGTCTATAAACCGTTCGAACCCTACTATCAGCTGCGCCACGACGACCCGGCCCAAACCCCCGCCCAGGACGTTTGGGCTCGGGATAATTTGTAATTTGGGCGTGATTAGGCTTGCCCCGTCACAAAACAGTGGAATTCGTAGATATCGTTGTGGCTTTGCAAATCGGTGAAGCCTGCGCCTGTCAATTGGGCGTTGATGGTGGCTTCGGGGACGCGGCGGCCTTTGGCGGGGCTTTTGCCGTTGTCTTCGTCTTTCCAATCAATAATGGCGATGGTGCCGCCTGGTGCCAACAGGCGGTGGCATTCCGCCATCAGGGGTTCGGGCTCATCCAATTCGTGATGCAATTGCGCCATGACGATGATGTCGGCGGTGCCGTCGGGTAGATCGATGGCGTTGGGCTGCATCAATAATGCCTCAAGATTGCCCAGGCCCTGGTTGGTGGCATCTTCCGCCAGCAAGCCGACCATGCCTTCCAATATATCGCAGCCGTATACCTTTGCGCCCGGATAGCTTTTGGCGAAGGGCAGGGTTAGGAAGCCGACGCCGGCGCCGATGTCGACCAAAGTGCAATTTGCGCTGGGCGCTAGGATGGGCCAGATTTTGGCGGGGTCGAAATATGCCAAGCGGTCCGTGCTGCGCAGTCGTTCAATCCGCCCTGGATCCATCCCCAATAAGTCCGCCATGACCGTCTCCCCATTATCTACAAACTTGTGATTCCCTGACCCGAAACTTAGCACAGAAAGAAGTAATTTCAGCTGTTGCGTTGAACTAACGTTCGGCGGGACAATGGCAGGGTATTTATAGGGAGTCGCACACGATGTCTAATTTCGATCTGTTGATCCGCAATGGCACCATTGCCACCGCCGCCGATACATTTAAGGCCGATGTCGGTGTCAAAGCTGGCCGCATCGTCTCCTTAGGCGAAGACCTTGGTTCGGGTGAGCGGGAGATCGATGCGACGGGTAAGCTGGTGCTGCCCGGTGGTGTTGAAGGTCATTGCCATATTGAACAGATTTCGTCATCGGGCGTAATGACGGCGGATGATTTCTATTCCGGCACGGTGGCTGCTGTTTTTGGCGGCACCACCACCGTGATCCCGTTCGCAGCACAGCAAAAAGGCGACAGCCTGCGCCAGACGGTGGAGGCCTATCACGAATGCGCCGGGCCCAAGGCGGTGATCGATTACGGCTTTCACCTGATCATCTCGGACCCAACGCCCCAGGTCATCGGGCAGGAGCTGCCGGCCATGATCAAGGATGGTATAACCTCCTTCAAAGTTTACATGACCTATGACGATCTGCGCCTGGACGATTATCAGATGTTGGACGTGCTGTCCGCGGCGCGGCGTGACGGCGCCATGGTCATGGTGCATGCAGAAAACCACGACATGATCCGCTGGCTCAGCGAAAAGCTGTTGGATGGCGGCCACTGGCAGCCGCAGTATCATGCGGTCAGCCATTCCCGCGCCGGTGAGGGGGAGGCGGCGCACCGCGCCATCGCTCTTTCCCGCCTGATGGATCAACCGATCCTGGTGGTGCATGTCTCATCCGAAGAGGCCATGGACGAAATTCGTTTGGCACAAAACAAAGGCCTGAAAATCTTTGCGGAGACCTGCCCGCAATATCTGTTCCTGACGGCGGATGATCTAAAACGTGACGGCATGGACGGGGCGATGTTCTGCTGCAGCCCCCCACCGCGCAGTGATAAGGATCAGGAGGCCATGTGGCGCGGCCTGGCCAACGGCACCTTCTCGGTCTTCTCATCAGACCATGCGCCCTATCGCTTTGATGAAAGCGGTAAGCTGGCGGCGGGGCCGGAACCGACGTTTAAGAAAATTGCCAACGGCGTGCCGGGGATTGAGCTGCGCCTGCCTTTGCTGTTCTCCGAAGGTGTGGGCAAAGGGCGCATTGACCTGAACCGCTTTGTCGCCCTGACCGCCACCAATGTGGCGAAGCTATATGGCCTCGCCCCACAAAAAGGCACCATCGCCGTTGGCTCGGACGCGGATATCGCTATTTGGGATCCGGATCTGGAACAGACCATCGAACATGCCATGCTGCATGATAATGTTGGCTACACCCCCTATGCTGGTATTAAGATCAAGGGCTGGCCGACGACGGTGGTAAGCCGGGGCCGGGTGGTGGTCGAGAATGATACCCTGAATGCGGAACGGGGCAGCGGGCAATATCTACCCCGCGCCGTATCGGAAGCCTCCAAACCCTTGGGTAGGTTGGAGCCTGAAATGGACCCGGATCGGAACTTTGGGGCGGAACTATTGGGACGCTAGATATGAACGGACGCAAAGACGACCGGGACATCCCAGACATCGAGGTCAATGGCCGCGCTTATGCCTGGCCAGACCGACCGGTTGTCGTGCTGTGTATAGATGGCTCCGAGCCAGGTTATATCGAAGGTGCGATTGAGGCCGGGGTGGCACCGTTCTTTGCCAAAGTCATAGCAGAAGGTACGGCACGACGGGCCGATTGCGTGGTGCCCAGCTTCACCAACCCGAATAATCTTTCCATTATCACCGGGGCACCGCCCAGCGTTCATGGCATTTGCGGGAACTATTTCCTGGACCCTGATACGGGCGGGGAGGTGATGATGAACGAGCCTCGATTTTTGCGCGCGCCGACAATATTTCAGGCGTTTCAGAAAGCCGGCGCGACCATTGTCGCCATCACGGCCAAGGATAAGCTGCGCCGCCTGTTGGGCCATGGGGTGGAGATGGGCCCCCATGGCATTGGATTTTCATCGGAACTCGCCGATCAGGCGACTATGGCCGAGCATGGCATCGACGGCGTTCCCGAAATGGTTGGCCTGGATGTTCCGGATGTCTACAGCGCCGAACTAAGCGGCTTTGTCCTGGCCGCGGGCGTTAAGATAATGGAGAGCCGCCGGCCCGAGATCATGTATCTGTCCACCACCGATTATATTCAACACAAACATGCACCGGATACCCCCGTAGCCAATGACTTTTATGGCATGTTGGATGGCTACCTCAGCCAGCTGGACGCCATGGGCTGTACCATCGTAGCGACCGCTGACCATGGCATGAACGCCAAACATGATGATGCCGGGAAGCCACGGGTGATCTACCTGCAAAGCCTGTTGGACGATTGGCTGGGGCCGGATCAGGCCCGGGTGATCCTGCCGATTACTGACCCCTATGTGGTTCATCATGGTGCATTGGGGTCTTATGCCACAGCGTATTTGCCCGAAGGTGCGGACGCCGCCGCCCTTGCGGGCAGCCTGCGCGGTATTCCGGGGATAGAGCTGGTTTTGGATAGGGCCGCAGCAGCGGAACGGTTTGAGCTGCCCCCTGACCGTCTGGGCGATTTGGTGATTGTGTCGATCAAAGATCATGTTTTGGGAACGGCGGCAAAGCGTCATGACCTGTCCGGCCTGACGGATCCCTTGCGGTCCCATGGCGGCATATCGGAACAGCGGGTACCTTTATTGATGAACCGGGCCACAGACCTGGTCGAAGGCCATGCCTTGCGTAATTTCGATGCTTTTGATTTGGCCCTTAATCACGCTGTGTAGGTGGCGTAATTATGAATGCCGCATACCGGCAACGCCTAGAAGCTGTATTCGCGGCGGCTGAAATGCCTGGTCCCATGAACATTGCTTATAAATCCGTATTCGGTGCGGTCGCAGCTTATGCGGACGGTGTGATCTTTATAACATCCGGCAATTTTGGCCTGGCGTTGAAGCTGCCCGGTGATTTGTGTGAGGCATTGATGGCAGAGGGGGTGTGCGGCCCTTTGAAGTATTTCGAAAAGGGCCACATCAAACGAAACTACGTTGTCCTTCACAATGCCATCCTTGATGATAAAGCGCGCATGAAAGCGCTGCTGGATCAAAGCCTGGACTTCATTCAGAACGGGCCGTCGTAATGTATTCGACGGATGCGCATGGCTGGTCAGAGCTGTTGCCGGCGCGGGAACCACGCCCTTCGCTGATGGGCCGTCATCGCGTTCCTTGGGCGGTGGTGGGGGCCGGGGTTACCGGTCTTGCCAGCGCTCGCCGGTTGGCTGAGTTGCATCCTGATGAGCAGATCATTCTACTTGATGCGCGAATAATCGGGCAGGGCGCTTCCGCGCGCAGCTCCGGTTTTGCGGTGGCGGTCAGTCATTTTCCAGGTGGCTTTGAGGCGGGCCAGATGCCCGCCTATGCGCGGGTCAACCGCATCAATCAGGCTGGATTGGATCTGCTGCGTACCCAGGTCGCGGCGGCGGGGTTCGACTGCCAATGGCATGAACAGGGCCTTTACCACACAGCGGCTGATCGAGCTTCAATCGAAGAATGCGGGCACTTTCTGCGTTATCTCGAGACCATGGAAATCGATCATACACCCCTTAGTGCAGGTGATTTAGGGGCGCGCCTGGGCACGGCGCTTTATCAAGCGGGGGTGCATGTCCAATTGGGCGCGTTGGTGCAACCAGCGGCTTTGGTGCGGGGATTGGCGGATACCCTGCCCCCCAATGTCACCCTGTATGAACAAAGCCCGATACTTGAAATCGCCAAAGGCGCGCCGTTGACACTGAAGCTGCGGGACGGCGAAGTGTGCGCTGACAGGCTTCTGCTTGCGACAAATTACGAAGCGGTAAAGCTAGGCTTCCTGCGTCGCCGGCTGGCAGGCAGTACATTATCGGGCAGCTTCACACATGTGCTGACGGATGAGGAATTTTCCGGCCTTGGTGATTTGTCCGAATGGGGCGGCCTGTCCCTCCACAGCGGTGGTGCGACTGTGCGTTTGACCAAAGATCGACGCATATGTTTGCGGAACACGGCGGAATATAACGGCAGTGCTCTATTGTCTGAGCAACAGCTGGCCCATCGGCAGCGCATCCATCGAGAGGCGTTTACACGGCGTTTTCCAAATCTGGTCCATGTGCCGTTCGAATTCGCCTGGTCCGGTGTAGAGGGCGTCAGCCGCAATGGCACCAATTTCTTTGGCCGCCAATCCGAAAATATCTATTTTGCGGGCGGCTACAATGGCTCCGGCATCAGCCGGGGCACGGCATTCGGCACGGCCCTGGCCGAATATGCCAGCGGCGGCCAATCGACGTTGATCGATGATTGTCTGGCCTCCGCCCCTGCCGCCTGGATCCCACCACGACCCTTCCTGGACCTCGGCGCGTCATTTGCCATTCGATCCCGCTTTCGTCATGCTGGTCAAGATCGCTAAGATGCGAGTTCGAGGAGATTATTGATGCCCTATTTGGATCATGACGACGCCCGTCTGTATTTCGAAGATAGCGGCGGCGATGGCATGCCGGTACTGCTGACCCATGGCTTTGGCGCTTCCACCGGCAGTTGGGCTGGGCAGGTGGCCGCGTTCAAAGACCGTTATCGGATTATCGCCTGGGATATGCGCGGCCACGGTGCAACGGAATGTCCTGAGGACTTGGCGCATTTCAGCCAGGCGAAGATTGAGGCTGACATGGCCGCATTGTTGGACCACCTCGGCATCGAAAAAGCCGTTATCGGCGGACATTCCCTGGGCGGGTTTATGAGCATGGCTTTTAATGTACGCCATCCCGAACGGGTCAAGGCGCTGTATCTGCAAGGTTGCGGCCCAGGCTATCGCCGTGATGAGGCGCGGGCGACCTGGAACCTGCGGGCTGAAGCGCGGGCAAAATCATTGGAAGACGGCGGCCTGGCCGCATTGGGGGGCGGGGCGGAAGTCCGCGCCAGTATTCAAAATACCGCGACAGGCCTGGCGCTGGCCGCCCGTGGTATTTTAAGCCAGGT
>JAPKBD010000150.1 GCA_028824965.1 Alphaproteobacteria bacterium
CCTTGTCCCACAGGGCGACGGCTTCGGGAATGCCTTCAACCATGCTGTGGAGCAGTTGCGTGCGCGGTGCCGCCTGTGCCGCAATGGCTGACTGGGTCATTTGCAAAATCGCCCGCCGCATGGCCAGGGCACCGGTGGCAGATGCCAAAAAGCCGGTAACCCCGAACAAGAACAGCAAAGACGGCGGCAGGGACAAGCCAAAGACCTGATCGGCTGAAATGGTCAACAGCGCCGTCAGTCCACCCAACAAGGCAAAAACCAACAATGCCATAATAGAGGCAATATTGGCGGGACCCTCAGTCCCACTATCATTCTCATCCCGATCCAGGACGTCATCAATGACATCATCCATGCTCAGAACACAACCCAATTCTGTGGAATGCTGGGCATCATCACGATCATGCCGTACAGCAATACTTCCCATCTACAATTGTCCTCGTCACTTACGCTGCATTACATTACTTGGCGTCTTGGCATTGTTGATCCCTCAACAACAGGCTCTATTAGAGTCAAAATAGTGCAAACAAACTCCTAACAAGTCTTAACAGTGTCCTATAACCAATTGCAGACACACAATTTGTGCTAGGATTTGCCGATGTGTGGCAGATACAGTTTAACCACCCCTCTGGACGCGATGCGGCAGTTATTTGATCTGCCCGCAGGTGCGCTAAACGCATGGTCACAGCCGCGCTTTAATATCGCCCCCAGCCAATCCGCGCCGGTGCTGCGCTTGGGCGGCTTAGGGGGCGGCTTAGAGGGCGGCGGCCCGGAACTGGTGGCAATGACCTGGGGCTTGGTCCCGAGCTGGAGCAAGGACAGCAGTAGCGGCGGTCAAATCAATGCGCGCAGTGAGACGGCGGGGGAAAAACCGACCTTTCGCGGCGCCTATCAACAGCGCCGCTGCCTGATACCAGCAGACGGTTTCTATGAATGGCAGAAAATCGACGGCGGCAAACAGCCCTATTGGATCAGCCGGGCCGATGGCGCGCCCTTTGTCTTTGCCGGTCTGTGGGAGACTTGGAATGCAGGAAAAGCAGGCGAAATGACCGGCTTCACGGTTCTGACGACGACAGCAACGGAAACTCTGCACGAAATCCACCACCGCATGCCAGTGATCATCGGAAAACAAAACTTCGCAGCCTGGCTGGACCCGGGACAAAGCCCACAAACCGAATTATTTGCCCCCGAACAAGCCCCGGACATGCAGGCCCGGCCCGTATCAGCCAGGGTGAACAGTCCCCGCAACAGCGATGCAGCGTGTCTGGAGACAGCGAGAATTATCCCGGAGCAAGGCAGACTGTTCTAGTGAATAACAGTCCTAATTAATACCGGCGCGTCGTTCGACAACACCTAACCTGATCGCCAGCGCGACACCAAGAACGCTGCAGATTGCCATCAGCCAATAAGTCCCGGCCCAGCCGCCAAAACCGGCAATCATCACGGCCATGGCAGGCGGCCCCGCCAGGCTGCCAATGGCCGCGCCCTGGACGACAACACCGTTGATGGTCCCTATCATTTCAGGACGCGGTGCATGCGCCGCAGTCGCAGCCAGGATCGCTGCCGGTAACAAGCCGCCAAAGAAGTTAAAGGCATAGGCCAGGGGCAATTTCCAAACTGCAGCCAGATCAGGGCTGAAGATGCCCGATGCACAGACCAGCATCAGTATGAAGGCTGTCAATAAAAGGATCCAACGCCGGGCACCGCGATGAAGCATCACCGCAGCCACCAAGTTGCCAAGGGCATTGCCGCTGACCACCAAAGCGGTGGCAACGCCGGCCTGATCAGGGGAATAACCCAGGATTTCGATCAAATATGTGGGCAGCCACGAGGCAATGGCAAAAAATTGCAGCGCATATAGGGCAAAACAAGTCGCCATCAATAATGGCCCCGGCCGCCAAACCGCCGCAGCCAAAGTCTGCCATGGTAATCCAGCCCCGGCCTTGGGCGCACCGGCCCATCGCCCAGGCCCGGTCATCCAGGCAACGGCCAACAGACAAACCAATGCCAACACAGCGGCTGCCAGCCAGACCCCCTGCCAACCAAAAACAGCTGCAATGGGTGGGGCACCAAGCAACGCCAGCGCCATGCCAATGGGCATAAAGCTGCCCCAGGCTCCCATGGCCAAATTACGCTGTTCCGGTTTGGTTGCCGCCACAATCAATCGCGGCGCGGTCACGGTGCAGGCCAATATCGCCCCGCTTTCCAGCACCCGACAGGCCAACAACCAAATAACGTCGGTGGCAAAGGCACCGGCAAAGCCGGCAGCAGCCATCAGGCCCAGACCGAACAACATCACCCGCCGGGCACCCAACTTGTCAGCGACGGCTCCCCCCATGACACCAAACAGGGCGCCAAATAAATTGAACAAAGACGCCAGCCACCCGGCAGCAAGCAGGGTCAGGCCCAATTCCGCCTGTAGCTGGGTTATCAGCGGCGGCACCTTGCCAACCTGTACGGCGGCGACGATGCCAGCGGAAATGGCGATCAAAACAATGCCCCAGCGACTTTGACTGGAAGCTGCGTCTATCGGGTGTGCCACGTCAGACGACTTTGCCCGGGTTCATGATGTTTGTGGGGTCCAGGGCATCCTTTACGGTCTGCATCAGGTCCATTTCCACGTCGGATTTATAGCGCTTGGCCTCATCCCGGCGCAGACGGCCCAGGCCGTGTTCGGCACTGATGGAGCCATTCAGATCTGATATCAAATCATGCACGATGCGATTGACGGCGCTGTATTCGGCGGCAAAATTAGCGCCCTCCGGACCAAGGGGCTGCGCCGGGTTATAATGGATATTGCCATCGCCGATGTGGCCGAATGCAACGCAGCGTACGCCTGGATAGGCCTTCGTCAGGGCCTTGTCCGCCCGTTCGATAAATTCTGCAATCCGTGAGAGGGGCACGGAGACATCATGTTTGACGGATTGCCCTTCATGGTTCTGGGCCTCTGGAATGCATTCACGGATTTTCCATAGCGCCTGACCCTGGGCCCGATTGGCTGCCACGACTGCATCCAGTATTTCCTCTGCCTCGAACCCCTCACCCAGCACGCCTTCAACCGCATCCCGCAGACTGTCGGGTGCGCCCTGGCCGGATATTTCCATCAGCACATACCACGGGTGCACCCCTGTCATTGGGTCAGGCACGTCCGGCACGTTCGCGAGGACGAAATCAATGGCCCGGCGCTGGATCAGCTCGAACGCTGTGACCTGTTCCCCCACCGCCTCCGTCGCCCGACTTAAAAGGGCCAGGGCCGCCGTTGGGTTAGGCACGGCGACCAGGGCCGTTTGAATTTCCGTCGGCTTCGGGAACAGCTTTAACACCGCCGCTGTGATCATGCCCAACGTACCCTCGGCACCAATGAACAGCTGTTTTAGGTCATAGCCCGTATTGTCCTTGCGCAAACCGCGCAGGCCATCCCAGATACGGCCATCGGGCAGCACCACCTCCAAACCCAGCACCAGATTACGGGCGTTGCCATAGCGTAGGACCTGGGTCCCCCCGGCATTTGTCGATAGATTGCCGCCGATCTGACAGGAGCCTTCCGCCGCCAGAGATAACGGAAACAAGCGATCCGCGTCCGAAGCGTGATGTTGCAGATCCGCCAGGATACAGCCCGCCTCCACCGTCATGGTGTTGTTCACAGTGTCGACCGCGCGCACCTTGTTCATGCGCGAGGTGGAGACAATGATCTCCGTCCCCGTATCGTGGGGCTGGCTGCCGCCTGTCAGGCCCGTATTGCCGCCCTGGGGCACGATGGGGGTGCCTGTCTCGGCGCAAATGGCAATCACGGCGGCAACTTCATCCACATTAGCCGGCTTCACCACCATGGGCACCCAGCCATGCCAATTATCCCGCCAAGACTGGCAAAGGGGTGCGATTTCTTCCGGGTCCGTAGTGTAGCCCTTGGGGCCCACGGCGACTTTGATGCGTTCCAGCACTTCCGAAGGCACTGCGTTTGGATGTTCTGTGTTTGCTTGCATAATATTCACTTAATGCTTTTAGGTCCGGTCAACAAGCCTATGTTCGTGGTGCGGCGGCACGGCGCAGGCGGTCGTTGATGGCCAGGCCCAGGCCCCGTTCGGGAATGGGTACGACGGCAATGACCGCCTCCCCTTCCTGATCCAGCAAACGAAGCATGGCAAACAGGTTTGCCGCCGCCTCATTCAAATCACCGCTGACGCTCAAATTACGGGAGCCATCATGGTCGGGACCAAAGCCCAACAGAACTTCGCCCGCCTCAACTCTCAAAGCATCCAGACGCAAAGGCTTACTCGGTGCGTAATGAGAGGCCAATTGCCCCGGCGAACTGGGCGCATCGGGATCGGTTGATGGTTGTAGCAATGTTCCTGCCACCGCCTCCAATTGCTCCAACGAAATGCCGCCCGGTCGCAACAAGACCACCTTGTCGTTGTCAAAGCCGACAACAGTGCTTTCCAATCCAATGGCGCACGGCCCGCCGTCCAGGATCAAGGCAACAGCATGGCCTAGTTCATCCGCCACATGGGCCGCCGTCGTTGGGCTGATCCGCCCTGACCGGTTGGCAGACGGTGCCGCGATAGGGCGATCTACTGCCGCCAGCATGGCATGGGCGTCTGGATGAGAGGGCACCCGCAGGGCGACACTGTTCAATCCCGCGCTGGTGATATCTGCAATTGCGCAGTTTTCTGTGCGGGGCAAAACCATGGTCAGGGCACCGGGCCAAAACGCGTCCGCGAGGGCACGGGCCGGTTCATTCCATTGGGCGAACTGTTCCACTGCCTCAATCCCAGCCAAATGAGAGATCAAGGGATTAAACGACGGGCGTTGTTTGGCGGCAAATATCCCCGCCACCGCCGCTCCATTGGTGGCATCAGCGCCCAAGCCATAGACGGTTTCGGTCGGAAAGGCCACCAACTTACCCGCCCGCAACAGCTCAGCCGCCTTTGCCTGATCCAGCCCCACGTCGGCGCGGCCCATCTTTGTCATAGACAAGAGCAATTTTCAATTAATTGGATTCGCTCTTGCGATCCAAGTGATTGGTTCAATTGCTCTTCTTTTGAGACTCTAAGCATGTTTAGAATAAACATGCTCTAGCGCACCAGATCGCTGATCCGGCCCAGGGAACAGACGGAGCCGTCTGCCTTCGTGACGAGTACGTCAGTGTCACCTTTTGCAAAAACATCGACGCTGTCATCCCAAAATATCGGGCTGCGAAAGTCGGCGGCAATATTGATCGCCTTCGCCACGCCGCCCTTGGCCACCGCCTCCATCATCCAGGTCAGGGACATCAACCCTTGGGCCACAGGCGCGCGCAGACCCACGGAAGCAGCCTCCTTCGGGTCGAAATGCACCAGATAGCCGGGAAATTCAAAGCTGTAGCCGCCCACCAGTTCCGGGCTCAAGTCCTTGTGGCAAACCTTTTCAAAATCATCACGGTTCGTCACCATCGGTTTACCCGCGCCCTTTTTTTGCATCACCGCCGGGTCCACCTGGAACGAGATTAATTCTCCCGTGATGGGCACGCTGCCGTCGGGGCGCTGAAAATCAAAACCATAGGTGAGGATTTTGCCTTTGCCTGTCTGGCGAATGGCGGCGATGCGGCCCTTCAAGGTCAAAGGCTCATCCAGATAGACCGGTTCCTTTTGGATCATCCGTTGGCCCGCGTGCAGGCCGTCCACGGCCTCCGTCTTCAGGTACGACGTTGCCAGAATAGTGTCGTTGGCCAGGATCGACAGATCAACCATATCGCCGAATAAACCGCCGGGCATTTCCGCTGCTGCATGATAGCTGGCTTGCCGTTGGGCGGTGACCACGGTGGGCCAATCCTGCAAGGGCATACCTTCATAGCGTTCGATCGGCGTCGTCACAGCTTGCTCGCTCATGGTTCCATGTCCTTTGTGGTCAAGTGGCGCAGTTTGGCCTCTGCCGTCACTTTGCCGTTCTCATCAATACAACGATACAGCCGCCCTTCCGCATCAGAATAAAGAGTCAGTTCGCTGTCCCAGAAGACAGGCCGAATGAACCTTGTTTCCAAGTCCATTTCCCACGGCATGGCGTGGCGCATAATGGCCCCATGCATGGCGGTCAATTGCATCAAGCCCTGGGCCAGAGGTGCGTGATAACCTCTGGATTGGGCAAATTCTGGGTCGGTATGAATTTTGTTGCCGACTTCTTGGGCATAGCCCGCGACCTTTTCGGGACTTAGCTTCATGGTGCCAACGGCGCGCATGCCTGCAAGGGGATCGTCTCGCTTAACAGCCTGATTCGGGCTTCGTTCCGGTACCTCGGCAAAGGGCAGAATATGCTCCGTCACCATACGCAGGGGCACAGTCTGATTGGCCCGGCGAAAAGCGATATAGCAGTTTAGATGACGGCCCCGGGGCCCTTCCCCATAAGGTCCAACCTCCCCCTCCACCGACAACGCCTCATCCAGCTGCACCCGGCCGGTCTGGAAAATGCGTTGGCGGATCAACACCCGGCCATCATTCGGCAGACCGGCACCCGCAATGGCGCGGGAGACGTCCTGGGCAAATACGGATACGTCCGCCACCTTAGAGCCATTTGGCGGGGCATTTAATGCTGCCCCCGCTACATCCGTGGTCCGGTGATAATGATCCTGGCGGCCCTGGTCCACATGGGCGGAAAAAGCCGGGAAACGGGTTCCTTGAGGGGCCGCATCATAGGCATTCAAGTCGCCTGCTAGAAGTTTTGCCTGATCGTTCATGAATGCTTTCTTGTACAACAAGTGGAACGGCGGGGGGAACGGCGAGTGGAACAGCAAAATCTTGCGTTTGCCTTTGTAGTGCGAGATAGCATATTACCCAGCGAACAGGTGAAATTCCAGCCACAGAATAGGTTAAAGATCATGAGTGAATATCAAGCGCCCCTCAAAGATATCCGCTTCACCCTAAGCCAGATTTGTGACCTGGACGGCGTGCTGGCATTGCCCAAGTTTGAGGACTATGACAGCGACACCATTAACGCCGTGTTGGAAGAGGCGGGCCGCCTAGCCGGCGGCGTCCTCGCCCCTCTGAACCGCCAAGGTGATGAACAGGGCGCGACGCTGCTAAATGGCGTCGTCACCACCCCAGACGGCTTTCGCGATGCCTATGGGGCCTTTCAGACAGGCGGGTGGAACGGCATTCAACATGACCCCAATCACGACGGCATGGGGCTGCCTTTGGTAATTGGCAATGCCTGCGCTGAATTGTGGAACAGTGCCAACATGGGCTTTGCCCTGTGTCCCATGCTGACCCAGGGCGCGATAGAGGCAATTGCGGCCCATGGAAGCGATGAATTAAAGGACACCTATCTGGACAAACTGGTCACAGGCGCCTGGACCGGCACCATGAACCTGACCGAACCCCAGGCGGGTTCCGATGTCGGTGCTTTGCGTAGCAAGGCCGAACCGGCTGCGAATGGCACCTGGCGCATCAAGGGGCAAAAAATATTCATCACCTATGGTGAACATGACTACACCGACAACATCATTCATCTGGTTTTGGCGCGTACACCAGGCAGCCCTGAAGGCACCCGCGGCATCTCATTATTCGTGGTGCCGAAATTCCTGGTCAACCCGGACGGCAGCCTGGGCCAGCGCAACGATCTGCGCTGTATCAATCTGGAAGAAAAGCTGGGCATCCACGCCTCCCCCACCGCTGTCATGAGCTTTGGCGACAACGAAGGGGCGGTCGGCTACATGCTGGGGGAAGAAAACAAAGGCATGCGATGCATGTTCACTATGATGAATTCCGCCCGCCTGAATGTAGGTATCGAAGGATTAGGTATTGCGGAAGGCGCCTATCAACATGCCGTCGCCTACGCCCTGGAACGACGTCAGGGCAAGGCCATAGGTGCTACAGAGCCTGGCTCTTCAGCAATTGTCGAACATGCTGACGTGCGGCGCATGTTGATGACCATGAAGTCACAGATCGATGCCATGCGGGGCCTGTGCTATGTCAACGGGCAGGCCCTGGATCTGGCCCGCAATCACAGCGACGAGGACCAGCGCGCCTGGTATGGTCAATTGGCGGAATTGTTGACGCCTTTGTCCAAGGCCTGGTGCACGGATGTCGGGGTTGAAGTTGCATCCCTGGGCGTTCAAATTCACGGCGGCATGGGCTTTATCGAAGAGACAGGTGCCGCGCAATATTATCGCGATGCCCGCATCGCCCCTATTTACGAGGGCACCAACGGCATCCAGGCCCTGGACTTGGTCATGCGCAAATTGACCATGGAAGGGGGCAGCGTCGTCAACCGCTACATCGGCGAAATGCGCGAACTTGATAATGCCTTGGCAGCGGGCGGTGACGCCTTCGCCAAAACCCGGGCAAACTTAAAGGCCGGCCTGGACAGCTTGGAAGAGGCATCCCGCTGGTTGTTGGAGGCAATGGCCCAGGATCCCAACGCCGTTGCCGCCGGTGCCACGCCGTATCTGCGGATGTTCGCCATGACCGTTGGCGCTTATTTGATTGCCAAAGGTGCCCTGGCCGCCGCCGCAATGATGTCTGAAGCCGACGCCGATGGACCATTTTTGTCTGGTCGGATCGCCACCGCGCGCTTTTATTGTGAGCAATTACTGCCCCAGGCCGCCGCATTGCTTCCGGCGATTACGGCCGGTTCAGAGCCTTTATATGCCCTGGGAACCGAGCAATTGGTGAGTTAAGACCACAATAGAATTCGATTCGTTTCAAAATACTCACAATCACGTCAGACAATAGTGAAATAAGGTGTTGTTTTTCAATGCCTTATACATATTACTTGTAGCTTCATAACCGCTCTCTACAAAATCTAGCCCGCATTATTCATGGCGGCCATGAATAATGCGGGCTAGGTGGATTTAATCCAGGCTATTTTTAAAGGTGATGCCGCCTTTTAGGATCAGATCCAATGCTTCGCCTTGTCCATCCAAGCAGGAAATCTCATCCAAAGGGTTGCCATTTACCGCGATCAGGTCCGCCAGGGCGCCTGGTGCAACGATACCCAACTCCCCCTCCATATTCAGTAGTTTTGCGTTTTGGGACGTGGCGGAGCGCAAGACATCTACCGCCGGCATGACTTGTGCGCGAATGGTGAACTCGTTCGATTGATCCTTGTGCATCCCCCCCAACAGATCCGTGCCAAGGCCGATGTTGACCCCCATCTCGTGGGCCAAGGCCAGGGCTTCCAGCCCCTGGATCCGAACATCATCCACTTTGGCCACGCTGACGGGGGGCAAACCATAATCGGCCCCGTATTTGTGCAGGGAATTATAGGTCACCAGGGTTGGCACCAACCAGGCGTCCTTTTCCCGCATTAATTCCAAACTGGCACGATCGATCAGATTGCCATGCTCGATAGAGCGCACACCAAGTCGTATGCAGCGGGAAATAGCTTCCGGCGTATAGGCGTGCGCCATGACATAGGTGCGCCAGGATGTTGCCTCCCACACGGCTGCGGCGATCTCCTCCTCGGAATATTGCAAATTCCAGATTGGATCTGTGGGGGAGGCGACACCGCCCGAAGCCATGATCTTGATTTGCGTCGCACCCCGGCGCAGCTCAGTGCGCGCGGCCTTTCGCACTTCATCAACGCCATCCGCAATAGCTGTAAATTGCGCACTGGGCAGACAGCATTGGCAGCCTTCCCAATCATACACCCGGGGCCGGCTGTCCCCGTGGCCACCGGTCTGGCTTAACACCCGCCCGGAATAAAACAGTCGGGGTCCGGCGATCAGCCCTTCCTCTATGGCCATGGCCATGCCCCAATCGGCCCCGCCTGCATCCCGCACGGTGGTAAAGCCCCGTTGCAACATACCTTCCGCGATGCGCCCGCCGCGCATGGCCGTTAACGATGCGGGATCATTGCCAATACTGCCCAGATCCGCCGTGGTGGCGATCAAATGCACATGGGCATCGATCAACCCCGGCATCAGCACCCGGCCGCCTAAATCAATGACCTGATCGCCCTTTGGCACGGCCCCGCCCTGCCCGACCTCCTTAATACGGTCACCTTCGATCACCACAA
>JAPKBD010000151.1 GCA_028824965.1 Alphaproteobacteria bacterium
GATGATGGGGGAGTTTTTCAGCAACCTGCTAGACGTATTGGTTGGAACGTATTGATTAGAAGAGCCGGCAATATACTTGGCAAGGCCATCGCGGCGGTTTTGTCTACGGTCATCCTGATCCTGGTCGGGACAGGTGCCATGCTGTCTCAAGGTCCCGTATCGGTCGCCCCTTTGGCGCCTTATCTGGAAGACCTCCTCCAAGATCCGTCCTGGCGCTTTCGGGTGCGGTTCGATGATGCGGTGTTAAGCTGGGGTGGTTGGCGCAAAAAACTGGATGTCCGCGTTCTTGGTGCCCGGATTATTGACCGTCGCGGCGCGGAGTTGGTATCCGTACCCAGTATGGCCGTCGCCTTTGATGGCCAGGCGCTGTTGGCGGGGCAATTTCAAGTCATTGGGTTGGAGTTGATCGAACCCCGATTACGATTGCTGCGCCACAAAGATGGCCGGATCGAAATCACCAATGAACATGCCATAAATCGAAATGGCGAAAAACCCGGCACCGGTAGGGCAAAGCGACGCCGGGGCTTTATCTTTGATCCCGCTGTTGTGTTTGGTTCCGGCGAAGACGTTAACGTTGGTGCCTTTGGCAATTTGCGGGAACTGGGCGTGCGGGGCGCTGATCTGTCTTTTCATGATGCCGCCAGCGGCCTTGATCTGGCAGTACCCTCGGCCGACCTTGGCTTGCGTCAACAGGCGAACGGTGTCGCCATGCGCCTTTCAACCCGTTTGCGCATTGGCCAATCAGAAGCTTCGTTTGGTATTTCCGCCCTTTATCGTGATGAAGCAACCGCCATGGTCGCTGCCGTAAACTTTGCGGAAGTCGATATTGCGGCATTGGCCAAGGCAATCGGGATGGAAAAATTAGCCGTGGCACGTGGCTTTGCCGTCGTCGCGGCGGGCCGCCTGGATCTATCAATCTTGCCTGATGGCGTTGTTGAAAACCTAGCCTTTAGCACATCTACGGGGCCTGGAAAAATCACCTTGCCTGGTTCAGCAAATGCTCAGGGCATTCCGGTCAAAGCAATATCTGCCAAGGGGCATTTTGGAAAAAGCCTGACGCGACTGAATGTAACCGACCTGGAAATTGACTTTGGCGATGGCTTGCGCGCCCAGGCCAGTGGTGAATGGCGCCAAGGTACGAATGGCCAGGGTGCGAAGGGTCATTTCGTACAGGCAAAAGGCAAAATTAGCAATTTCAAGGTTGAGGATTTGCCCCGCTATTGGCCCGAAGCAATGGCTGTTGATGCCCGAAATTGGGTGTTGAGCCATATTCAGTCAGGCTTGGTGCCCGAGGCACGGTTTAAGATCGAACTACGACCCGGCGATCTGGCTGCGACAACGCCCCGCCCGGAAATAGTCAGTTTGGATTGGTCCTTTCAAGATGTCATCGCTGACTATTTTGGAGAGCTGCCGTCCGTATTGGCAGCAAAGGGGCGCGGCCATCTTGATGGGCGTACGTTCGATCTGACCGTCGACAGTGCTACGGCGGGCGGACTTCAGTTGAGCGAGGGGCGCGTGCATGTGGCTGACCTGGCCGCCCAACCGCCCGTGCTGGATTTGGAATTCGTCGCCCATGGTCCCGTACCCCTGGCATTGGCTATTCTGGATGCCAAACCGCTGTATTTCATCCGTGCATTGGAGTTGCGGCCAGAAGAGAGTGCCGGGATATCGGCGACCCGCGCGCGCTTTCGCATTCCCTTGCGTGCGGACATCAACTTTGAACAGGTCGGCTTTTCAGCCGCAGCAAATTTGGAAGATCTGGCATTGGCGCGTATGCCCGGAGGATATGCGTTGAAAAGCGGCGCATTTAACCTGGTTTTGGAACAGGACGCCATGCAGATGACGGGGCAGGGGTTGGTCAACGATGTTCCCCTGCACCTGACCTGGAAGCGCAATTTTGATGCGAAGCAGGATCTGCCGGGCGATCATTTGACCCTGCGCGGCAAAGTTCCAGCAGAACAATGGGTACGCCTCGGTCTGCCCAAAATGCCCCGGTTGGCAGGCGATGTGGCTATTGCGATGTCTATTGATGCCTATGAAAATGGTCAACGCCGTGGGGCGGCACAGATTGATTTGACTGACGCTGCCGTCGATCTGAAAGAGCTTGGTTGGCAAAAACCCGCCAAGGTGCCGACGGAGATGAAGCTGACCTTTCAGCACGAAGCCGATGGTGCGGTCCAGGTTGATCATTGGGAAATCCTTGGCGGTGGCATAAGCGCACAGGGACAGGCACAGCTGATGCCTGAAATTGGCCTGGTATCCCTCCACAGTGATAATCTGACCTTTGGTGCAACCCAGCTTGCCGTCCACATGTCCGTGTTGCAGGGGGGCGGATATGGCTTGAACTTGATCGGCCCCAGCCTGGATTTGCGTGCTTTTGTGCCAAAGTGGCAGGCAGACAGTGCGGCAGGGCCAGGGCCAGGGCCAGGGCCAGGGAAGGAACCACCCTTCGATCTGGACCTACAGGTAGGCCGCATTCTGCTCACGGATACGGTTATCTTGAACAACTGGCGGGGTAAAGGCCGGCGCCGGGACGGCAAGTGGCTATCTGCGAATATGCGCGGCGCTATGGCTGGCAACAAGGCGGTTGGTTTTAAGGTCGAGGCAGAGGGTAAGGGCCGGCGCTTTGTCATTGTAGCAGGCGATGCGGGCGGCATTGCCCGCGCCATGGGTGTTTATAATGACGCACGTGGAGGTACTATGTATCTGAATTTTTTGGTGCCCGACAAAGAGGGTCCGAACGCCAAGATCGTAGGGCAACTGCGGGCGGATAATTTTCAGGTGGTGAAGGCACCGGTGTTGGCCCAATTGCTGACCTTGGGGTCTTTGCAGGGCCTGGGCGATGTCCTAAACGATAAAGGCATCACCTTCACACGGCTTGATGCGCCCTTTACCATCATTGGTGACATCATGCATCTGGAGCGAGCTCGCGCCGTCGGCCCTGCGTTGGCCTTCATCGCTACGGGTGATTACAATTCGAAAGACGAAGGGCTGGAATTTCAGGGCACGATCGTGCCTTCGTACACCTTAAATTCCGTGCTGGGCGTGATCCCGATCCTTGGTAATTTGCTGATTGGTCGGGAAGGCGAAGGGGTTTTCGCCTTCACCTACAAGGTGACGGGAAATCTGCAGAAACCAAAAGTTTCCGTTAATTTGCTGTCGGCACTGGCACCGGGATTTCTACGCCGTATCGTTGAAGGCCTCGATGGTCCCGCAGTGGAGGATGCAGATTTTCTCCTCCTTTCTAACGACCGCTAATTTTATACCCTAATCCCCTAAACTGGCTTGATGAGGACATGGCGCTTTTTGCCTGCGCTTAATTTAACGACACCTTCTACGGTGGCATCATCTAGGGTGACCTTCGCCATTTCATCACTGATCTGGGCATCGTTGACCCGTGCGCCGCCGCCCTTAATCAAACGCCGGGCTTCGCCGTTGGATTTGCACAGTTCCGCCAGAACCATCAATTCGTATAGGTTTACGCCGGCTTGCAAATCAGTACTTTTAACGTCTACGGTGGGTAGATCTGTCGCGACTCGGCCTTCAGCAAAGGTTTGGTGTGCTGTGTTTTCCGCTGCCTCCGCCGCCGACCTGCCGTGGCACAGCGTGCTGGCTTCGTTTGCCAAAACAATCTTGGCGGCGTTGATCTCCGCGCCCTCCAGCTCATCCAGACGGGCGATTTCATCCAGCGGCAACTCCGTAAACAGGCGGAGAAAACGGCCGACATCTGCATCTTCCGTATTGCGCCAGAACTGCCAGTAATCATACGAGCTCAACATATCCTGGTTTAGCCAGATCGCCCCATCAGCGGTTTTGCCCATCTTGGCACCCGAGGCCAGGGTGATCAGCGGTGTTGTGAAGCCGTAGAGTGATACACTATCGACCCGGCGGCCCAGCTCGACACCATTGACGATGTTGCCCCATTGGTCAGATCCGCCCATTTGCAGGATGCAGTCATGACGGCGGTTCAGCTCCAAATAATCATAGGCCTGTAGAATCATGTAGTTGAATTCCAGGAAACTAAGTGGCTGTTCCCGCTCCAACCGCAGCTTCACAGAATCGAAACTCAACATGCGGTTGATCGAGAAATGCCGACCCATATCACGCAAGAACGGGATGTAGGCCAGCTCACTCAACCAATCATCATTGTTGACCATAACGGCATCCGTAGAACCATCACCAAAGCTGACGAAACGGCTGAAAACCTCGCGAATTCCGGCCATGTTGTCGGTGATGTCATCATCCGTCAGCATTCTGCGGGAGGCATCCTTGCCGGAAGGGTCGCCGACCTTTGTCGTGCCGCCGCCCATTAGAACGATGGGACGGTGCCCGGTCTTTTGCAGAATTCGCTGCATCATAATTTGCACCAGACTTCCGACATGCAGGCTGGGTGCGGTACAATCATAGCCAATATACGCAGTGATCTGCTGACGCGCGGCCAGTTCGTCCAACGCATCCAAATCGGTGCATTGATGCATAAAGCCACGCTCTACCAACGTGCGTACGAATTCGGATTTGAAAGTGGTCATGATGTCTGTTCCAGCTTACCTAACGCGCGTGCCCAACGATTATGGCGGGCGGCGTGGTGTAACACAGGCGGGACAGCCTGGGCAATGTAGGAAGATGGATTGAGGTCATGGCAGAAGGACGAATGGCGCAGCGTACAGCGATTGGTTTGATGAGTGGCACCTCCATGGATGGGATTGATGCCGCCATTCTGACCTCTGATGGGCAGGGGCTGGTGCAACAGGGCGCAGCCCTTTCGACCTCTTACGACGATGGATTGCGGGCTGATCTGCGATCTGTCCTGGGGCGACAAGCAGATGACGCCGGGGTCGCTGCTGTGGCGGAACAGATAACAAGAGCACATGCAGAAATAGTTATTAAATTACTTAATGAAAATAATATAACTTACTCTAAAATAGATGTAATCGGATTTCACGGACATACCATATCTCATCAACCAGAAGACCGAAAAACCTGTCAGATCGGCGACGGTGGGTTGCTGGCCGCATTGACCGGGATCGATGTGGTGGATGATTTTCGCTCATGGGACGTGGCCGCTGGCGGGCAGGGCGCCCCCTTCGCGCCACTCTATCACCAAGCACTTGCAGCCTCTTTGGCGAAGCCTTTGGCAGTCTTGAATATCGGGGGTGTGGCGAATGTCACCTGGATTGGCGATGATGAACAGATGCTGGCTTTCGATACGGGACCCGGCAATGCATTGATCGATGACTGGGTCCATCACAATGGCGGCGGCAATATGGACCTGGATGGTAAATTGGCAGGTGCAGGGGCGGTGGATCAAAGCGCGTTGGCGGCATTGCTTGAGCATAACTATTTTGACCAAACGCCACCGAAATCTCTTGATCGCGAGGATTTCTCCATTCCGAAATTTTCGCGGCAATCTGCTGCTTGGTCGAGGGAGGACGGCGCTGCAACCCTGACCGCCTTTACGGCCCAATCCGTGGCGCGGGCGCGGGATCATTTGCCCACTGCGCCCAGGCAGTGGTTGGTTTGTGGCGGTGGACGCCGCAATCCAACCCTTATGGCAGCCCTTGGCGATTGTCTCTGCGTGCCGGTCGCACCTGTTGAAAAGGTCGGATGGCGCGGAGATTTTTTGGAGGCTGAGGCATTCGCCTATCTCGCCATTCGCCACCTGGATGGTTTGCCGTTGAGTTTGCCCGGCACAACGGGCGTGCCCCATCCCATGACGGGCGGTCGCTTAAACCTGGCGTAGGGCCAGACGATCGGCCACGTATTGCTCCACTCGAGTGCGTTGTTCCGCATCCAGAACTAAGCCGGACTTGCTGCGCCGCCACATAACGTCTTCGCCGGTGCAGGCCCATTCCCGATCCATGAAGTGGTCGATCTCCCTGGCGTATAAATTGCCGCCAAAACAAATGCCCAGATCTGCCACCTTTCGACAATCGCCCAGCACTGCCGCCACAAGGCTGCCGTGTCGCGCTGTCAGATCGGCCAACAAACCATCGGGCAGTTGCAGGTCTGTGTTTAATTGAGGGCAGTTTTCACCGCCGGGCAGGGGGGTCGTTGCGGTCCAGGCCGGGCCGTGGGCTGGCAGGTACGGTTTCAAACGATCCAGTACCTTCTCTGCCAAGCGCCGGTAAGTGGTAATCTTGCCGCCGTAGACCGATAACAATGCGGGCCCGTCATCAGCATCCAGATGCAAATGATACTCCCGCGAAAATGCCTTGGGATCATCATCATCTTCATCAAACAGCGGTCGAATACCGGCAAACCGCCAGACAATGTCGTCCGCGACCGGCGCTTTCACAAAATGGCGATCCACGGCTGCAATAAGGTACTGGATCTCGGCCTCCGACACCGATGCCGCGTCGCCTGTTTCCTCCAGCAGAACTTCCGTCGTGCCAATAAGGGAAAAAACGCCCTGATAGGGAATGACGAACACCACCCGGCCATCGTCTTGTTGTAGCAGATAGGCCTGCGCGCCTTCGTACATCTTCGGCACAACAATATGGCTGCCCTGAACCAGACGAACACCGGGGCCGGGCCGCTCAAACGCTTCCAGTGTATCCCGCACCCAAGGCCCGGTCGCATTCACCAGCGCGCGTGCGGTAATATCCGGGCCGTTCGTGCGGGATATGAGCCAATGATCCGTCTGTCGCACCGCGTCGGTGACCTCACTTCGCGTAAAGACATGGGCACCACGTTCTGCGGCCTGAAGGGCGTTGGCAATGACCAGACGGGCATCATCAACAGTGGCATCGGAAAATTCAAAGGCCTTTCGAAATTCTCCCCGCAACGGTGCGCCTTGAGGGCTTTTCGATAGATCCAGCGCCCAGGCCGGAAGGAAATTTGGGTGCGCTGCCAGATGGTCGTACAGCCACAATCCTAGGCGTACGATCCAGGCCGGGCGCTGCCCATTATGTGGTATCACCAAACGCAAAGGGCGGACCAAATGAGGTGCCTTGTTGGACAGCACTTCACGCTCCTGCAAGGCTTCGCGCACCAGGCGAAAGGCGTAATATTCCAGGTATCGCAGGCCGCCATGGATCAACTTTGTGCTGGCGGACGATGTCGCCTGGGCCAAATCGTCCCGCTCTATCAAGGCGACTTTCAGGCCGCGCCCGGCGGCATCATTGGCGATGCCCGAACCATTGATACCGCCACCAATGATGGCCAGATCATAGTCGGGGTCACAGTCGGGTTCACAGTCGGGTTCTTTGTGCGGATTATCAACCAACGGAACCGCCTCGACGGGGATCGCCGGCTGCGCTGAATGTGCCGCTGTTTGGATCGAAGGCCACACCATGCACACCACCAAAAAAGAAATTTTGATCCGGCCAGATTTGGTTTCTAGGAAAGGCCTTGGCCAGGTGCGATACGGTTGCCAAACCATGTCCGGCTTCGATGTGCAGCAGGCCCTGTTCCATATGGACACGGGGGGCCGCGACTGACCTGTCCAAACTATGGTCTAGACAAAGGTGGTTCACCAGGACCTGCAAAAGGGCGCTGCGGATCCGGTTGGAGCCACCACTGCCCAAGGCCAGAACACGGCCATCGTTCCAACGGACCAGGGTGGGCGACATCATGGAGGTGATGCGGCTGTTGGGCTGCCATTGGAAAAAGCCGTTGGGGTTCAGGTCTTCCTCCCCCAGCATGTTGTTCAACATGATACTGCCAGGCCCCAATATATGGCCGCAGCCTTCGCCGTTCGAAACAGTTAGGGCGGCCGCATTGCCCTCGGCATCAACGACGGAAATGTGGGTGGTGCCGCCGATCTTTCCAGCCCGCCCCGGCATCTGGCTGCGGTAATCCGCCATGAAAGGTTCCGACAACAATGCCCCGACCCGCGTATCGTCGCATCCATCGTTTAACCCCGATGCCTCCCGCGCCAGATCGGTCAGGTCCATCGCTTGCGCCAAAATTTCCAGGTCGGCCAAAAGGTCAGGACCCGCCCGCAAATCCATATGCTCCAGCAAGCCAAGGCTGAAGGCCAGCAACGATCCCCCTGATGAGGGGGCGGGATTGCCCAGAATTTCGCAGCCTCGAAACCGTCGGGTTAATGGGACCCGGCGCACCACTTCGTATTGGGCCAGATCAGACAGGCCAATGGCCCCGCCATGCTTCCGGTTGATCGCGGCGATGGCCTGGGCAATCTCACCTCGATAGAATAAATCGGCACCCTCGTGCGCCAGGCCGTCCAGCAAATCCGCCAGGGCGGGCAGGGCCAGCGTTTCGCCGGGGCGCAGGGTTTTTTCGGGCTCCGCTGGACTGTTGTAAAGGGCGCGGCTTTCCGCCGACCATTGAAAAATCGGTGCCACTGCGTCCAGGATAAAACTTTGCAGGGGTGCAATGGCAATGCCCTGTCTGGCCAGGTTTGCCGCCGGCTCTACCAATCTCGTCATAGGCATGGTGCATAGATCGGAATGGATGGCAAAGGCGCCCGCGACCAGGCCAGGTACCGCCATAGCCCCCATGCCAATGTGGAACTCCTGACGGCTGGCGCCAAAATCCACATGTACGGGCATGAACTCCAGGTCGTCTGCGGGTAGGCGCAATTGCGGGGCTTGGCAGAAAAAATCATACAGGGTGGCTTTGCCCTCAGCTGTCTGCCCTAACAAAAAACCCCCGCCACCTAGGGAACATAAGACCGGTTCTGCGATACAGGCTGCGAACAGTCCGGCCAGGGCAGCGTCAAAGGCATTGCCGCCCTCGTCCAATATAGTTCGGGCGGTCGCTACCGTATGGCGGTCACCGGCAGCAACGGCACCGCCTTTCGAACCACTCAACGTCATCCTCGTTCCTGTTCTTTTTGTCCAGTATGATCAGTGCGGCCAGTTGGGCCTATGGCGGCAAAACGGTCAAGGCTTCTTCCAGGACGGGCAGGGATCGCTCGACCGCTTCCTCACCCAGCTTGATCAATTCCTCTGCGCAATCGAAATCCAACAACCCAATGTGGCCCACTTGCGGTGCGATGGTTACATCAGGCGGATCACCAGCCAGGCGGCTGCGGCCCAGACGGTCCTGCAAAATGTTCAGGGCTGATGCCATGACATTGAACATGCTGGGCGCGCCATCCCGGCGGAAAAGATTGTCCAGTACACCGGCACCGAAATTGCCTGGCAAACTTGGCAGGCCATTGCCGTTACTGTTGCCATTGCCACTTTGGGCCATTTTCGCCATTTGTGCCCGCTCGCTGCCCAGCATGTCGGCGTTCAGATTGACGGCGATCACCAGGCGGGCCCCCATGGCCCGGCAGACGGATACGGGCACCGGGTTGACCAAGGCGCCATCAACTAACTGACGGCCCTCCAACTCTACGGGCGGAAAAATGCCAGGCAGGGCGTAGGAGGCACGCAATGCATCGATCAACGGGCCCTGGCGCAACCAAATCTCGTGCCCGGTTACCAGTTCTGTCGCGACGGTGATAAACGG
This sequence comes from Alphaproteobacteria bacterium, assembly GCA_028824965.1. Taxonomy (GTDB): domain Bacteria; phylum Pseudomonadota; class Alphaproteobacteria. The sequence goes on from JAPKBD010000151.1 coordinate 9,421, forward strand.
CTTGGGCAAGTGCTCAATGGCCAGATCACCTAAGTTATCTTTCAACAGTCGTTCCAGGCGCTTGCCACCAAGAATTCCGCCGCTCTGCATAGACAGATCGAGATAGCGCATGATCCGCATTCTATTCAGGCTGCAGGCCCAATGTTCCAGGGCGTCCATGCGGCCTGCCAGATGCACCCCGGCCACCAGGGCGCCGATGGAGGTGCCGGCGATCACATCGCTTTCAATACCTGCCTTCGTCAGACCTTTCAGCACGCCAATATGGGCCCAACCGCGGCCAACGCCACTGCCTAATGCAAGGCCGATCTTGGGTCTCGTCATTTTATTTGCCCTTATTTGAATGTTTTTACAAAAAACATCATAGAATCCAAACATCACCACTTGATTACCAGATGGGATGTGGATATAAAGCTGGTCCGCGCAGCACAAACGGTGCAGCGCAGTCCCGCATAGTATAGGACCGGTCAGGTGTTAACCTGAACGGTGTTTGCTGCGCGGGTGTTCTTTGACATTGTGATTTTCGGAAGAGAGACGTGGGCGGCGGTGTTTTTGGAC
>JAPKBD010000152.1 GCA_028824965.1 Alphaproteobacteria bacterium
GATGGCAATGCACCCGCGTCGCCGCTGAGGTAGTGTCGGCTAGTTTGGGTGACAGGCTGGCCATGTTGTCGCCGACGACCGGCGGAGCGTGGGTCACATCGGTGGTGCGATTAGAGACACCGGCACACAGGGAAGGCTGGTCGGACGAGCTTGAACCAGAGCCGGAACTATTCGTGCATACCTATTTTGGCGGCCCGGAAATGACGACGGCACAGGCCGATAACGTCGAGGAGCTTAGGCGGTTCCGCGACGACAACATTTCACTGGTCGATATGACCGCTGACCGATGGCCAAAGAGCAAACTAGGTCGGCTGATTGAGTTAACAAACCCCGCGATTTGGGAACCTAAAAAGGCTGTGTTGGATTAGACCGTTGGTGTCATCAATATTGGCGATGATCTTTGCCTTCAACACGTGACCTCCTCAAAACAGGGTATACAGGCAAGGTCTTGCCGCCAAATGGTTACATGCCGGTACGAGGGCAGCCGGTGATTATCAGAGGGCTCAATGGGCTTTGGGGCATCTTCGAATGAGCATTACCGCCGCGCTAAGACAAGGCGGCGCAGCGCATCGTCACGGCCCCGGTCATCGGGAATATTGGTTAGGGAATATCCGGGGCGCTGTTCATTGGCAATCCATCCATTCTGTTCGACTTTGTCCACCCGGGCATCAGGCCAGGGGGTATAGTGGAACATGAAAACAATTCGGGTATTTTCTCGTGCCCGGCTGCCGAAATGCAGACAACGACTGGGATCAACCAACCCGGCAGTGCCTGGCCCGCCGGTCAAAGCAACGACGTCTTCTTTATCGACGACACCGAAGACGTCATCGTCCTCCAACCGGCCATCGCCCCAATAATGGCCCAGTGTGCGCGCCACATGGTCGCTTTTGTCCGCAGGCAGAAAACTAAACGGGCCGTCATCATCGCCCACATCGTGGACATTGACGAAGCATTTCAATTGGCGGAAGTCCTGACCATCAAGATGGAACATCTGGCTAGACATGGTGCTGTCATTGACAGGGGAAACATATAGGCCAATGGCATGCAGCCGTGGGACCATGCCAATATAGCCGCTGGCAATTTCAATCATCGCATCGGACAAAGCGAAATCCAACAGGGCAGGTTCCGCATCCAGGTCGGCAATGTCGAGCAGATTGAAGAAGAACGGCTTTTTATTGATTTCCGGATCGCGGCTTTGTTTTGCATTATACAAACGTTGGCAGGCGGCAACCGCCTCCGCCAGGTCAGGTAGTTCCTCAGGTACAATCAGGGCGAAACCCTTGTCATCGGGTACGAAGCTGCTCCAGGCAGACCGCGCGGCCATTGCACGGGCATCCCGGCGGCGGGCTGCAACGGCAATTGGATGGGCCCATTGACGGCGCTTTTTGACCAGCCGGGCGGATAAGCGCCGGGGCAGACCCAACCTATCACACAGGCCTTTGATCAAACTATCTATGTTCCGCATCGCGACTTGCTACTCCCGACCTCGTATCTGACCTCAGACCGCAACAACCCGTGCCATTTGATGTGTGGTGTAAACCCAATCGTGTAGTAATTCAAAGGAATAGCCCTCCGCCTCGCACAAGGCGCGCATCTCCTCAACCTGGTAGGCAAAACTTTTGACGCTTTTCATCATGGGCCGATCGGCCCGCACAAAAATTGAATATGAACTGACCTTCGGCGACCAAAAGCGGTCGAAGGGCCGATAGCATGACACTAATATCATCGGCTGGCATGTGACTGAAAACGGAATTTGCCCAGACCGTATCGAATTTCTGCCCCGCGACCTCAAGTAAAGAGCAATCACGCACCGAACCTTAACCGCGTTCTGTAGATCGGCGCCGAGCAGGATCACCGCGAATTCCTCACCACCGTAACGGGCCACAACGTCCCTACCTTTGACGCCTTCCTTCAAGGTACGGGCGACGAGGCGGAGGACCTGATCACCTGTCTGATGGCCATGGGTGTCATTAAAAAATTTGAAATGATCCACATCGAACAACAATACAGATACGGTTTCGCCGTCCGACTTCGCCTTTTCAGCGGCTTCCCGCAGCTTTAGATCGAAGTATTTGCGATTACCAACCTTTGTCAGCTCATCCGTGGTTGCTTCACGCCTGACGGTTTCCAGATTGCCGCGCAATGCTTTCACTTCGACCGATGATTCCTCCAACTGCGCACGCAGCTTTTGGTTCTGCTGCTGCATCTCTTGTGTCTGTTGGATCATTTGCGCGATAAGAGCCGCAGCCTCTTCGTTGTCGTCTAAGGAGATGCCGTTGGAGAAAGATTTCAGGGCGTCGCTATAGGCTGCTGCATCAAGATTGGCGATTTGCAGCACTTCATCGATCTTATCGACGGAGGCTTCCATCTTTTCGCCAGCGGCAATAATTTGTCCCGTAGCTTCCAGATCATCCAATTGATCGCACAATTGGATATATGTAATATTTTCTTTACGGTCGCTGTCGTACCCACCGGATATCATATTCTATGCCTGCCCACTAATGTCTTACAAAACTAGAGCCATTCCGACCCTATATGTATGCAGGGGAGAAGCTAATATTTTCTTAATATAAACATTACATTTATGCTAATATTACCACTTATGCGGTGTTAAGGCCGTGGATAGAATCACTGGAAATCTGCAATCCACGCTCAATAACAGACGCCTTCCATTCCGCGTCTTCGCGAAAAAACGCCGTTTTCATCGCGGATTTAATTGCGCGACCGTCGCGACCTTTGCCATGCCACCATAGGGCATGTTCATCGCGCAAGGCGGCCAAAACGTCCGAGAATGGCAGAGTGCCGAATTCCAGTGTCAGGCAGATCACCCGCGCCGGTTCCAAGGCCTCAATAGCGCCATTGCCGGTCTTACCGTGATTGATTTTGGATGCTGTGGCAGTCATACCTGCGCCCCACCATTTTTGCGCCAGGTCATAGTCCGCCGTCTCTTTATGGTGGTAACCCATTGCGGAACCATGGCCGGAGGGGCCCAAACCCGTATGAATATCCACGTATGCCGCCAGCTTCACGTTAGGCAATAATTGGGGCAAATGCTCCCGCAAGGCACGGTTGGACCACACAGGTATCCGGCCGCCGTAAAACATCCCCTCCGCCACATCATATTGCCCGCCAATGGCACGCATGACATTCATTTGGCCCATTTCTTCCCGCAGCGCCTCTAACGCCTGATCCGCCTTGGTACGATCTGGGCCGTCTACCGCATTCGCCGCCATAACAGCGCCAATTTTGGCATAGCCTTCATTGTGCGGATGCGCGCCCTCGTGATCGATGAAATTGCGGTTTAGATCCACATTATTTTCATTAACCCGACGCAGATGGGCAAAACCAAAGGCATTCAGCCCATGTACCATCACGACAGCCAGATTATCAGGCAAATTTTCGGCATATTTGGCCAGCCAGGCGCATTGCACCGCGGACCCGGCAAAGCCCTCTGCACCATGGGTGCCCGAAACCATGATCAGGGCGCGTTCCGCATCCCTGGGGCCGAGGCGCAAAAATTCCGTACTTAGTTCTAGCCCATCAGGGCCGGGCGCGGGATTGATCGCGTGGATCAGTTCATCACCGCCCTCCCCCAATTGCAAAAACAACTCTCGGCAGGCGGCGTAGTCCGGGCGGAAAAAATCTGCGGGGTTCATATTCTACTCAACTATCTGCGAGACCCAGAGGCCCCAAGGCCAGAAATGCTTTTGCGCAGAATATCCAAGCCCCTTTCCCAGATCTGGGCATTCCATTCGCTATCCTCACCATAGAAGGCGGCACGGATTTGCTGTTTGATCCCCTGCCCCATCACCGAATTCACATCGCCGTGCAGGTACAACCAATTATCGGCCCGTAAGGCTTCTACAATCTGTTCAACCGGAAGGGTGCCAAATTCAAGCGCAATCGTCGTGCTTTCCGTAGCGTGCAAAAGGTCATGATAGCCATTCTCGATGGTGCCATTGACCACAGCCGAGGCACTGTCGCCGGATGCGGGCGTCCTAACTTCATCGCCGTACCAGGCCACTGTCCGCAGGTGTTCCGCACCACCGGGCACATCAACGGAGATTAACTCTCCATAGCCCCGGGGCCCCAGGCCGGTATGAAAATCGATTAAGGCGACATGGCTGCGTGTCATCAAATGCTCTGCTGCCAGGGCCTCAATTGTGCGCCGTGACCAAGTTGGTGCCTGGCCTGCATAAAACAGGCCGTCCGGATGGCCGTGCTGACCCAATGTGACAGCCGCCTGAAAGGCCGGCAAGCCATTGGTTGCGATATAGGTTTCAATCCCCGCCTCCGCCGCTTGTCGGGCCGGGCCATCCCAATCAAGGGGGACCATCATGGCGTGAACTTCGTCATAGCCAGGATTACCCGGCAAAGGCGCGTCGAAATCGACAAAGTTGCGGTTCAGATCAACATTGTCTTCCGTAACCCGGCGTTCATGGGCAAAGCCGTGGGGATTATGGGCATGCACATACATGATCGCTAAATTATCCGGCAGTTCGTCGTGAATATTGGTTTCAAGGAAACCCACCTGGCAGCCGGAGCCGCAAAAGCCTTCAACGCCGTGGGTGGCGGACGATACTACCGCAACCCGTTCGGCATCCTGTGGCCCGAGATAGGCCATATCCATGGCCAGGTCACCGCCGTCCGGGCCCTTCAAAGGGTGGGGATAGCTCTGCACGCTCGCGCCCGCCGTCTTGGCAGCGGCCAGAAATTTTGCCCGTGCCTCGCCATAGCTGGCAGAGAACCAATCATCAATCGCCATAAATACCATCTTTTCAAAAATAGAGGCGGAACCGGAATTAACCGGCCCCGCCTTTGATAGTAGTCTTCGTGTACGCTTAGTTCCAGCGGCGAAGTTCCAAACGCCCGATTTGGGCACGATGAACCTCATCCGGGCCGTCGGCCAGTCGCAAGGTCCGTGAATGGGCATAGGCATGCGCCAGGTTAAACACCTGTGACACACCACCACCACCATGCATCTGCAGCGCCATATCGACAACTTTGCAGGTCATGTTCGGCACCGACACTTTGATCATAGCGATTTCTTTGCGGGCATCTTTGTTGCCGACCATGTCCATTTTATGGGCTGCAAACAGCACCAACAGACGATTGGAATCGATGGCAATACGCGCCTCGGCAATACGCTCCGTCGTCACCGACTGTTCCGATATCAGCTTGCCAAATGCGTAGCGGGATTTGGCCCGCTTGCACATATCTTCTAAGGCGCGCTCAGCTACGCCGATCTGACGCATGCAGTGATGGATCCGTCCCGGCCCCAGGCGGCCTTGGGCAATCTCAAAACCGCGGCCCTCGCCGAGCAAAATTGCATCGGCAGGTACCCGCACGTTCTCGAACAGAACCTGACCATGGCCATGGGGCGCATCGTCATAGCCGAAAACATGCAGCATTTTCTCAACCGTGATGCCGGGTGCGTCCCGGGGCACAACGATCATGGATTGCTGGCGATAGCGGTCCGGATTGTCCGGGTCCGTCTTGCCCATGAGGATCAAAACCTCGCAACGGGGATCACCGATACCCGACGTCCACCATTTCCGCCCGTTGATGACATATTCATCACCCTCACGCACAATAGCGGTCTCAATGTTCGTCGCGTCGGAGGAGGCAACAGCAGGCTCCGTCATAGCAAAGGCAGAACGGATCTTGCCTTCCAGCAATGGCTTCAACCAGCGTTCCTTATGTTCATCCGTGCCGTAACGGGTGAACACTTCCATATTGCCCGTATCAGGTGCCGAACAATTCATGCTCTCACCGGCGATGGGGGAGCGGCCCATAATTTCGCACAATGGCGAATAATCCAGGTTGCTCATGGGCTCAACGGAATCACTTTCAGGCAGGAACAGGTTCCACAGCCCGACTTCGCGCGCCTTGACTTTCATTTCCTCCAGAACGGGGGGTACCTGCCACCGATCCGCGTTCCCATCGAGTTGTTCTTTGTACAAATCCTCGTTCGGGTACACCACGTCGTCCATGAATTTCAGCAGCCGATCCTGCAAATCTTTTGAGCGGTCGGAATATTCCGGGATCATTTCTTACCTATCCTTCCATACAATTCGTCGCATATTTTGCGCTGGCGCAATGTAGCGCCTGACAGAAGCAGTGTCTCCTATGAGTTTCCCATAGGAATTGTGCTATGTTGTCGCGGCTGGATGGTTTTTTGAGTTGAGGAAAAATGATGAACGAGCGGACGGACACGGATGATGGGCTGGGCTTTGCCCCCGACCATGACACACCAATTCCCTATATGCAGCGCTTGCGGGACTATTACCTGGCCCTGGGCTATGGCAACCCCTATCGCTGGGCGCACTATGCAGATGTCCCCTTCACGGCGCTGACGAAGCCCCTGAGCCAGATCAAAGTCGGCCTGGTGGTAACCTCCGCCCCCTATCAGGCGGACAAGGGCGACCAAGGGCCCGGTGCTGCCTATAACGCCTCGGCCAAATTCTATCAGGTCTATTCCGACGGCGTGGACAACGCTCCCGATGTGCGCATCTCTCACCTGGGCTATGACCGGAAATACACCACAGCTGCTGACCCGAATACATACTTCCCCTTGGCGCAGCTAAAGATTGCAGCCAATGAGGGGCGGATCGGATCATTGGCGGAACGTTTTCACGGCGCACCGACCAATCGCAGCCAGGTGACGACCCTGGAACAGGATTGCCCGGAAATCCTTAAACGTTTACGCGACGACGGGGCCGAAGCGGCGATCATTGTCGCAGCTTGACCCGTGTGCCACCAGACCGTGAGTCTGACAGCACGTTACCTCGAAGCAAACGGCATCCCCACGGTGATCATGGGCTGCGCCAAGGATATTGTTGAACACGCAGGCGTGCCGCGCTTTTTGTTCTCCGACTTCCCCCTGGGCAATGCCGCCGGCAAACCCAACGATCCGGCCTCACAGCAACAAACCCTGGCTTTGGCCCTGGATTTGCTGGAAAGCGCCATCGGCCCCCGCACCACGTTGCAATCACCGCAACTATGGAACGAAGATGGGGCGTGGAAGCTGGATTTCCAGAATGTGGATCGTATCCCCGGCGATGAGATTAAGCGGCGGCGTACGGCCAACGACATGGACAAAATGATCGCCAAACAACGGCGTGAGGATGCGGGTCTGGTCAAAAGCCAGACTGACGCGGCGGAGTAAGTTTGCAAAACAAGGCTGCATCATATCCTGTCATGCCCGGACGCAGCGTAGCGGAGATCCGGGGATCCAGGGCCGCAAACACCGGAACTTGAAGCCCTGGATTGCCGGATCAAGTCCGGCAATGACGAAAATGTTGGTGTTATTTATCGGGAGTAGTTAAACCAATGACAAAGCCGTTTGAGGGCATTCGTGTGCTCGACTTCACACAGGTGTTCGCCGGACCGTTCGGCAGTTTCCAACTCGCCCTGCTCGGTGCCGACGTTATCAAAGTGGAACGTCCGGGCGGGGAGGAAATGCGCAACGGGCCGTTGTCCAAAGAATGGAGCGACCGGGGCATGGCACCGGGCTGGCTGGCCATAAATGCCAACAAGCGTAATATCGCCCTGGACCTGAAGGACCCCAAAGCCATTGAAATCGTCAAGCGTCTGGCCGCCAAGGCCGATGTGGTGACGGAGAACTATCGCCCCGGCGTGATGGAGCGATTGGGCATTGGCTATGAAGCCCTATCGGAAATCAATCCAGGGCTGATTTATTGCGCCGTCTCCGGCTTCGGCCAGAACGGACCCGAACGCAACACGCCATCCTATGACGGGCGTATCCAGGCCGTCTCGGGCATCATGTCCATCACCGGGCATGAGGGCACGGGCCCAACGCGGGCGGGCTTTGCGGTATGTGATGCCATCGGCGGCATGACATCCGCCTTTGCCATCGCCTCCGCCCTGTTCCAGCGCACCCACACCGGCAAGGGCCAATGCATCGATGTCTCCATGCTGGATAGTACCCTGGCCTTTCTCTCTCCCTTGGTCAGCGAACACACCACCACAGGCCACGTACATGGCCAATACGGCAACCAGGCCATCTCCCGCCGCCCCACCGCAAACTTGTTCAAAGTGGGCGACGACAATCTGTTGCTGGCCGTGAATACGGAAAAGCAATTCAAGGCTTTGATGGAGGCCATCGGACGCCCCGAATTGATGGAAGACCCCCGCTTCAAGGACTGGCATGGCCGGGCCGAACACGAACCAGCCTTGCGGGAGATTATCGAGACAGCCTTCGCCGCCGACGATATCAACACGTGGGAGGCGCGTTTGGCCGAAGCAGGTGCCCCCGCCAGCCAGGTCCGCACCATCGCCGAGGCGCTCAAGCATCCCCAACTGGAACACCGAGACGTCCTGCAATCTGTGGATAGCCCCTTTGGCACTCTGAACCTGATCGGCTCTGGCTTTCGCCTGGCCCATGGTGGTGGCAGCATCGAAACACCCCCCGCAGCACCCGGCGAACATGCCGAAGAAGTCCTGGGCGAGGCCGGATACAGCGCGGACGAAATTGCCGAGATTAAGACTGCCGGCGTGATTTAGAGAAAATCCCATAGGAAGAATATTGGAGTGCCCCATGACCCAACGCCCAGCCGCTTTTCGCGGCATTCGCCACATTGCTTTTAGGGTTAAGAACATTGAGGAATGCGAGAAATTTTATATCGACGTGATGGGTATGGAACTGCTCTATCGCGCGAACGATGACCTTGTTTATCTCACCTGCGGGAACGACAATCTGTCCCTGGCGCGGGCCAAAACGGAGCCAAAGGACGGCGGCGTTTTTGACCACTATGGTTTCATTGTAGAGAGCAAAAAGTCCCTTGATGCCTGGCATGATTATTTCAAATCAATCGGTGTCCCGGTGCTGGATCAGCCCCATGATCAGGCAGAAGGCGTGCGCAGTTTTCACCTCAAAGACCCCGCCGGCAACGTCATCCAGCCGATCTATCATCCGGCGATATCTGCGCAGCAGTTTAGCTAATCAGTCCGCGCCAATTGTGGTCGAGCGGTTTACATGAAGGGTTTCATCACGTGAGCGACAGAATAGGTTTCATCGGCCTTGGTAACATGGGTAAGCCTATGGCCGAGAATCTGGTCCGCGCAGGTTTTGAAGTCACGGTTTATGATTTGAACCCGGAGCCGGTTGCAGACCTTGTCGCACTGGGTGCCAAATCTGCCCAAACGCCCCGCGCAGTGGCGGAGCAAAGCGATATCATCGCCTCCGTAGTAATGAACAATCGCCAGACATTGGAAGTGTTTTTGGAAGGCGACGGCACCGGCGTGCTGGCAGGTGCGGCACCCGGATCATTGATCGTAATCCACAGCACAGTCAGCCCCGAGCTGTGTCAACAAGTGGCCAATGCAGCCGCCCTCAAAGGTGTCGGCGTGATCGATGCAGCAGTGAGTGGAGCGGCGGCAAAATCGAAAGCCGGAACCCTGACCATCATGGTCGGTGGCGAGGATGCACTGGTGGCCCGCTGCCAGCCCCTGTTCGATGTGGTGGGAGAGCATGTCTTTCACATGGGTGGTCTGGGCATGGGTCAGGCGGCCAAGATCTGCAACAACCTCGTCTCTCTGGTCAGTGTGCATGTGATTGAGGAGGGCATTCGACTGGCAGGTGCAGCAGGTATACCGGAGGACAAATTCCGCGAACTGGCGGCAGTAAGTTCCGCCGATAGCTGGGCTCTGCGCAATATCGACCAGATGCGTGATCTTGGTGTCCTGACCTCGAAAGGCCCGTTTGATATGAGCATCTTTGGCCGGAAGGACATCTCGCTCGCCGTAAAATACGCCCAGGCCATCGATTGCGACCTTCCGATCACCTCATTCGTTTTTGATAGAGCCAAGCTTTAAGTTTGGGCAAATTAGCATGACGATTACGAAGATGGGGCTGACCCAGATAACTATGATTGATTTTCTTTAACCCACTGTTTTATCGTT
>JAPKBD010000153.1 GCA_028824965.1 Alphaproteobacteria bacterium
GCTCAACAGCTGAGGCACCCACGTAATCGATTTCACCGCCGCCGGCGATGATTTTCAAACCCTTGGCCAATTCACCAGGATAGATTTTCGTTCCCGGTGCATTGGCGACGCCCATGATTTTGCTTTTGAACATCTTGCTCTCGGATGAACCAGCAGCCTGCATGGCCAGCATGATCAGGGCAGCAGCGTCATAAGATTCAGACGAGAAGGGACCCGCCTTGAAACCGGCAGCCTTTGCCATATCGCCAAACTTGGCAGCGCCAGGGCTGTCTGTGCCCGGCACTGTGCCGTAGGAGCCATTCAGGTCGGCGCCGATTGCCATGGGCAGGCTATCGCCGATCATGCCGTCGGGCAGAACAAATGTCTCAAACGCGCCTGTATCAAGTGCGGCTTGGATGATGCCCTTGCCGCCCTGGTCCAGGTAACCGGCCACGATCAACACATCGCCACCTGCTGCTGCCAAGGCACCGACTTCTGCCGTGTAGTCCGCTTTGCCATCTTCATGGGCGGCGGAAATGGTGATTTTGCCGCCGGCTTTTTCGAAGTTCATTTTGATGGAATTGGCCAGACCCTTGCCATAGTCATTGTTGGTGTAGGTCAGGGCCGCGGATTTGACGCCTTTTTCTTTCAGAATGGCCGTCAGGACTTGACCCTGGCGGGCATCGGACGGTGCTGTGCGAAAGAACAGGCCGTTATCTTCAATCGAAGACAGTGCAGGTGAGGTGGCGGAGGGTGAGACCATGACGATGCCATTGGCCAGCGCAACGTTCTGCAACATCGCCGTTGTCACGCCGGAGCAATCACCGCCGATAATGGCTTTGATCTTGTCGGACGTGACCAATCGTTCGGTTGCCGCAGTTGCAGCAGCTGAATCCGTACACGTGGTATCGGCACGTATGGGCATAACCTTGCTGCCGCCCAATAATGCGCCGGACATGGAGACTTCCTTGATGGCCAGTTCCGCACCTGCGGCCATGTCCGGTGTGAGGGATTCAATTGGTCCCGTGTAGCCAAGAATAACGCCGAGTTTAATATCTTCCGCGCTTGCGGCGGTAACGACAAGAGCAGCGATGGCCGCCATTGAAGTTCCGATTAGCAGCTTTTTCATTATATGCCTCCCAGAGGATGTTAATTGTGATTCCGATTGACCTACCGACAAAAAATGTACGGCACATAAACCGGGTGTTTGAATAGTCGTACATTCGCCCGTTATTTCAAGTCAAAAATGGCGGACCGTGGCAACGCCTTGCATCTTTTTGGAACATGGTGCCCGGCGCTATTCCACAATCTTCCAGTAGGAATCCTTCATGGTCGCCTTGCCATCGCGAAATTCGTAAAAATCGCAACCGCGAACGGCGATTTTCTGTCCTGCTGCGGTCGTGCCTGTCAGCAACCATTTGGAGACGCCGACGTTGCCGTCAATATAGTGGCTGTCTTCGCCATAATGGACATCCGGAATGCCTTCAAAACGTGTCGCCAGGGTCGCTTTGACAGCTACCGCCCCTTCAGCGCGCTGGCCAAACGGGTTCGGTCCACGGGGCATTTGCAGGACGCAATCATCGGTGAAAAAAGTCATGATGCGGTCGAGGTCGTGAGCGTTAAAGGCGTCAACCAATCCATTCAGGGCGTTCTCTATAGTTTGACGATCTGTCATGAGTCCCTCCATCATATTTTGACATTTTCTACGATGCGACCATTGCTGTAGTATGTAAATGTGAATGATTGGGGAGACGCAGATGATCACGGCTGGCGATGTTACAGGCACCTGGCTATTGGTGGCACGCGGGGCAAGTGAGGCACAGATGCCGGCGTTGCTGGAACGCTATGGCGATAAGTCCGAAGGCGTGGTGGTTCTATCTCCCGATGGCTGGATGTGTGCGGCCTTGGGTCGGGGCGACCGGGACGGGTTGCCGGGCAATCCCGAATGGCATGCAGATGCGCCTGACGATGCGCGCCTGGCTGCCTTTGACAGTTTTGTTTCCTATGCGGGGCGCTGGCGGATCGAAAACGGGCAGCTGATTACCAACGTTGAATTCGCGCTGAACCCAAGCTGGGTTGGCGGCGAACAAGTCCGTGATGTTGAGATGATGGAGGATGGCACATTACGTCTTGTTGTCACGCGCACCTGGCAGAGTGGGGAGAAGGTCAGTGTTTGGGTTGATTGGAAGCGTGCTAGTTAAAACAAACGCCCGCCGTTGGCGACGGATCGGTTGGGTTCAAGCAACACCACACCGCCACGTTCGTCCGGAAAGCCCAGGACCAGAATTTCCGACATAAATTTGCCAATCTGTTTGGCGGGAAAGTTGACCACGGCGGCGACTTGTTTGCCGACCAATTCTTCCAACGTGTAATGCACCGTGACTTGGGCGGATGTTTTACGTTCCCCAATCTCAGGCCCGAAATCCACATATAACTTGAAGGACGGATTGCGTGCCTCGGGATAAGGTTCCGCCCTGATGATGGTGCCGACGCGGATATCGATTTTCAGGAAATCGTCAAAACTGATGTCTGTCATTATTCGGCGTCTCTTTCCGGCGCTTCCGTCTCTTTATGATTATTCCGACGGAAACCTCGAGGGCCCCGCCGTAGGGTCGCCAGAACACTTTCAACCCGGCCCAATGCCTTGTTCAGTGCGGCCATGGTCTTTGATAGATCTTCCCCCTCATCGCTCAACCAGACGCGCAGGACAGAGGCATAGACGAGGCCCAGACCTTTTATTTGTAGCGGTGCCGCCAGGCCCCAGGGCTGTATGCGCGCGGCCTCCAGCATCCATTGTAGGGACCGCCGTCCGGGCCCCGCGGCCAAGCAGGCCAGCGCCGTGGGGTCGCGCGGTAGGTCGCGCGCAACGGCGGCGATACCGCTCCGATAGGGTGCCAGGGCATCCAGGCGGCGCATGATCACATCGAAAAGGCGGTCGCGTACAGGTTCTTCCACCATGTCCGCGCCACTGCCTGCCAATACAATGTCGTCCGTCTGCCGGATCAATCCCGCCAGAATCGCGGTTTTGGAACCATACAATTGGCGCAGCTCCACCAGGGTTATGCCTGCCGCATCCGCGATGTCGGCCATAGTGGTGTCCCGCCAGCCCTGGACCCCGGCCAACTTCATCGCCGCCCCAATTATGTCTGTTGCCACGTCCACTGCGGGGGTAGCATCAGCCTTTTTTGTCTTCTTTTTAGCCGCCATTTATCGTCACCTTTTCGTTGGGCACAGTTTACCGGGCTTCCTGAGGTGAGGGCAAGTCACCCGGAATTCCCTATCGCCGATTTCCCTATCGCCGTCGCGGGTCTGGCGGACTATGCTGCCTAAAATTTGAAATCAATATTTTAGGAGTTCAACAATGCAGATACCAGCGGACCGCCTTACCGATTTGGCCAGAACCATCTTTGAGCGGGGCGGCACTGATACGGACGATGCGACACAAGTGGCTGAGAAATTGATCGAAGCTAATTTGTTTGGCCATGATAGTCACGGCGTTGGCATGGTCCCAGCCTATGTTCTGGGCATCCAGGAAGAACAGTTAAAGCCCAAAAGCGAATTGACCGTTGAACATGACCGCGGTTCTTTCCTGTTGATCAACGGCAATGCGGGTTTTGGGCAGATCATTGCCCGGGACGCGATGAAGCTGACCATTGCCCGGGCTCAGGAATTGGGCGTTGCGGTTATGGGCTTGAAAAATTCCTATCACATTGGCCGGGTCGGTGCCTGGGGTGAGATGGCAGCGGCGGCCGGCTTTATTTCCATCCACTATGTAAATGCGTTCTCACCTAATTCATTGGTGGCACCGTTTGGCGGCTCGGATGCCCGCTTTACCACCAACCCCTATTGCACAGCACTTCCTGCCAGCAACGGTGCCGACCCCATTGTCTTGGATATGGCCACTTCCCGCGTTGCCATGGGCAAGGTTCGCGTGGCCCATAATAAAGGCGTGGATATGGTTCCCGATGCCCTGATCGATAATCAAGGTAACCCGACCAACGATCCCGCTGTGATGTTCTCTGAACCGAAAGGCGCCTTGCGATCCATGGGGCTGCACAAAGGCTATGGCCTGGCGGTCATTTGTGAAGCCCTTGCGGGTGCTTTCACGGGCGGCGGCGTGTTCGGCCTGGATAAGGTGGCACCGGGCAAGATCATCAATAATATGCTGACCGTGCTGATCGACCCGGATGCCTTTGGTCACCGGGCCGCCTTTGATGCGGAGATCAACAAATTCACCGATTGGGTCAAGGCATCACCGCCGGCACCGGGGATGGATGAGGTCATGATGCCGGGAGACCCGGAACGTAAATCAAAGGCAGATCGGTTGGAGAATGGCATTCCTATCGACGAGACAACGTTCGAAGAATTGCTGGCCGCTGGTGAGGCGATGGGCCTGCCCAGGGACGAAGCCATGCGCATCGTCGGCAATTGACGGAGACGCCGAATTCACCCGATGGCCCGCAGGGTCCTGTGGGCTTGCCGCGCTGGCTAGCCGATCTGGTCACCGTCGTCGCCTTTTTGACAATCATACCCGTTGGCATACCCGTTGGCAGGCGGGCGGTGTATCGACCGGGTAGCCTGATGGCTGCTGCTTGGTGCTTTCCTGTTATTGGATTGTTGGTCGGCGTGGTCGGTAGTGTGATCTACGGCCTTGCCATATGGCTGGGCTTCACCCCTTGGCTGGCAGCGACCTTATGTGTTGGTGCAATGGTTCTTTTGTGTGGCGGTTTGCATGAAGACGGCCTGGGCGATTTCGTTGATGGCCTGGGCGGACACACACGGGAACGCCGGTTGGAGATTATGCATGACAGCCAGGCGGGCAATTTCGCCATTCTGGCCCTTTTACTGTTGTTTGCCGCCCGCATTGGTGCCGTCACTGCATTGGAGGCACCGGGCCGTGTCTTGGCGGCTATGCTTGTTGCCGCAGCGATTTCCCGGGCTGCAATGGTTGTTGTCATGTACGTCCTGCCGAATGCCCGTCAGGATGGGCTTAGCGTCGGTGCCGGGCGACCGGGCAGGGCGGTCACTTTGATTGCAGCGTTTGTCGCAGGGGCGGTGTCGGTCATCGCAGTTGGTGCCGCTCAGGCAATCGCCTGCATTGCCGTTGCCTCCTTTTTGGGCTGTCTGATAGCCATATTGGCGCGGCGGCGGCTGGGAGGCCAGACAGGTGATGTCCTGGGGGCTGTGTGCTTGGTGACGGAATTGGGTTGCCTGTTGGTCATCGGGCTTTAAGCAAACCTTTCAAGAAAAGGCTTTATCGCCTTTGACCTGAACCCGTGCTTGGTGCATTCTTAAGCGGTTCGATTTATTTTGATGACAAATGGGCGGATTTGACACACAATTCCAGTTGCTTACGGCGACGTGAAGCGGGATGATGTGGCATAATAGGGAAGATGACCGGGCGATAGCGCTGTTAGTCCAGACGGACTTGTCAGTACAATTAGCGAAAAGACAAAAAGTAGGGCGGCATTTGATGCTGCGATAAAAAAAATCCGGGGGCGTATGGAGCGATGATCGGGTCGGAAACAATTCAAGTCATTGGCGGTGTGGTTATCCTCATCGCCTTTGCCCAGTTGGCTGTGCTGCTTTATGGCACCTGGCGGGGCGGGGCCCTGGCGCGGGTGCAGCAAGGATTGGCAAATGATTTGCTGAGCCGCCGCGTTGATGCGGAAACTTTACACCGGGAGGTGGAGCGGCAGAAAACCACGGCGACATGGTCAGGCGCGCGCAAATTCCGCATCCGCGACAAAATCCAGGAAGGTGGCGATATCTGCTCTTTCTATCTGGTGCCCCACGACGGCAAGGCCCTGCCGCCATTCCTGCCGGGGCAGTATCTGACATTTAATCTGCGCCTGCCGGATCGGGAAAAACCTTTAGTACGCTGCTATTCTCTATCCGACAGTCCCCTGCAGAAGGACTATTATCGGGTTAGCATCAAACGCCAAGGCCCGCCGCCGCGGGAGCCTGATGCCCCACCAGGCTTGTCGTCGAATTATTTTCATCTTGACCTGGACGCCGGCGATATTGTCGATGTGAAGGCGCCGTCGGGTGTGTTCTTTCTGGATTTGGCAAAGCATCGTCCGATTGTTTTGATCGGCGGCGGCGTTGGTTTGACGCCGATGATATCCATGCTGAACGCAATTTGTGAATCCGGTGCTCAACGCGAGGTTTGGTTTTTTTACGGTGTTCGCAATGGCGCTGAACATATTATGCGGGAACATCTGGATGCGGTGGAGGCGGAATATGAAAATGTTCATATCCGCGTTTGTTACAGCAATCCGGCAGATGACGAAGTTGAAGGCAAGGACTTTCAACATAATTGCCGGGTTAGTGTTGATCTGTTCAAAAAAGTTCTGCCTTCCAACAACTTCGAATTTTATATTTGCGGCCCACCCCCCATGATGACCTCTCTGACGACGGATCTTGGCGAATGGGGTGTGCCCGATAGCGACATCAATTTTGAAGCCTTTGGCCCGGCCAGCGTCAAGAAAAAGGCACCTGCCGAAGGTGCCGCAGTAGCTGCACCTACCGGGCAGATTGTCACCTTTGCGCGCTCCAACAAAAAGGTGATCTGGGATGGTAGTCACGAATCTATTCTTGAGTTGGCCGAGGCGAATGGCATTGATTTGGATTTCGGTTGTCGGGCCGGTAGTTGTGGGACCTGTATTACAGCCGTGAAAACCGGCGACGTCTCTTATGCGGAAGAACCAGGCTCGTTACCTGAACAAGGGTCGTGTCTGGCATGTATTTCGGTGCCGAAAACAGATTTGGCACTGGACGCGTAGCTTTGGCGGGGGAGAGACCTTTGGTCGCGATCCCGCCGATTAGAATGTTATGTCCGAATGTGCTTTCACTAAGGGCATTCGGATCAAGAACAGGGTGGAAACAAAAATGTGGGGAAGTCTCATGATCAGGAAATCACGTATACTTATGATGGCGTTTGCGGTGCTTGGTGCCTTAATACTGTCGCCGAATTTGGCTAAGGCAGACCAGATGCACCTGGACCCTGCCAAAGTGATGGGACCGGATGCCTGTGGTGAACGCCATAAATCCTCGGTAGAATCTTGGAAGGGCAGCCACCATTTTTCCACTTTCAAAACCCTGCCGCGCCAAAAGGAGGCGCGTGAAATCGCCGATAAGATGGGGATCAAACGGATTAAGGCCGATAGCGCCTGCCTAACCTGTCATTTCACCTCAGCCATGGTCAAAACCAAGGTCAAGCCGATCGCCGGGATCACTTGTGAATCCTGCCATGGTGCCGGGCGCGACTGGATCAAAGTGCATAGTGATTTTGGCGGCAAGGGTGTGAAGGCCGAGAACGAGGCGCCGGCCCATAAGGCGGAACGTTACGCCAAATCTGAAGCAGCCGGCATGATCCGTCCCGGAAATCTGTATCAGGTGGCGCAGAACTGTTACAGCTGTCACACGGTTCCCGATGAAAAGCTGGTCAACACGGGTGGCCATACAGCGGGCAGTAAGTTTGAACTCGTAGCCTGGACCCAGGGCGAGGTGCGCCACAACGTTTGGTATTCCAAGGACAACAATGTTGCCTCAGTTGAACGTCAGCGGATGATGTATCTGGTTGGCCGGGCCCTGGATCTGGAATACAGCTTGCGCGGTGTCGCCAAGGCAACGACCAAGGCCGATTACGCGATCAAAATGGCAAAGCGAACTAAGAAAGCCCGTAAACGGATCAAGGCAATCGCCAAACTGGTCGATGCCCCGGAATTGATGGCTATGTACAAGGCTGCCAAAGGGGTCAAGTTGAAGCTTAATAATGAAGCTGCATTGACGGCTGCTGCGGACGCTGTTGCCGCCCAGGCGATGGCATTGGCGAAAAATTATGACGGTAGCAAATTTGGCGGTTTGGACAAATATTTGCCTAAAGCTTCGAAGTACAAAGGAAAATAGCGGCATTTTGCGGGTTTGCGCCACATTAAGCTGCATCGAATTGTCGGAGAGGGAATAATGGCGAATTGCTATGGTTGAGGCTGTCACAATACAGCGACCCAGGCGTTGGGACGCGCCTTTTTCCGAAGATATGGATAACGTAGCGGTTGAACGTGTCCTGGCGTTGGAACCGTTCCGGGATATGGATCGCGACCGTTTTCCAGACACCCTGTCTCTGGCTGGCATCATCAGCAACGATACCCGTATTGTCCGCTTTCAAGATGGCGATATCGTCATGCGTGAAGGGGACTATGGTAACTCTGCTTTTTTGGTGATCAGCGGACAGGTTCGGGTTGTTTTACCCCCCGGTTTGCCGGAGACGATGTTGGGGCGGGCACCGAGCAAGAAAAAAGGCTTGCTTCAGGCCGTGGCTCAATTATGGCGTAATCCACCCTATCCGGAAGTCCGCGATTCCTATACGGCGGAGGAAAATAAGGGCACGGCCAGCCGCATCGGCGGCGATCACGAAGCCCGGATTTTTATCCAGGATGTGCCGATGGTGTTGGATGAACACCGGACCGCCGCCCTGGGTGCGGGTGATATGTTTGGCGAAATCGCCGCCCTGGGCCGTAGTCAAAGAACGGCGACAGTGCTATCTGACGGCCCTGCGGAATTGCTGGAAATTCGTTGGCAGGGATTACGGGATATCCGTCGGCGCGTAGATGATTTTAGAAAGCACGTGGACCGGTTGTATCGGGAACGCAGCCTCGCCTCGCATTTACAGGCAACGCCCATGTTCCAGCATCTTGATCAGGACGCGATCAATCGCATCGTCGATGAAACCCTGTTTGAGACCTATGGTGATTTTGATTGGCATACTCAATATCAACGCAGCCGTGATGACAGTTTCACCACCCGTCTGGCAAGTGAACCGACGATCGTGACAGAGGGTGATTATCCCGACGGCCTGTTATTGGTACGGGCTGGTTTTGCCCGGGTCTCTCAGTCAGTGAATAACGGCCATCGGACTGTACGCTACATTGGTCGGGGTGCTGTCTTTGGTATGGCCGAAATTGTGCACAATTGGCGCCAGGATGCAGCCCATAAGACTGACTATGATGATCAAGCAGATGATCAGTCCGGCCAGGGCGATCAGGCTGGCCTCACAGGCCCCACCGGGCAAAATGCGGCGGGCGCGTTGCAGGTCAAAACGCTTCAGACCACCCTACGCGCCTTGGGTTACGTTGATATTCTGCGTGTGCCGACAACCGTCATTGAGGAATTAGTGCTGCCCACCCTTTCAGATAAAGAGCTGGCCCTCTATGGCCATTCCGATGAATTGGCGGAGACGAGCGATACGTTCCTCGGGGCAAAGACCACTGACCAATCCATGATTGATCCGGGTATGTTGGAGTTCTTGGTGGAACATCGTTACATCAACGGGACGGCCACCATGTTGATAGACCTGGATCGTTGTGTGCGCTGTGATGAATGCGCTGTCGCCTGTTCCAAGGCGCACGACAACAATCCCCGCTTCAATCGTCATGGCCGCCGCCATGATCATTATATGGTCGCCAACGCCTGTATGCATTGCATGGACCCGGTTTGCATGATCGGCTGTCCAACGGGTGCGATCCATCGTGCCTCCCCCGGGGGTCAGGTGGTTATCAATGATACGACGTGCATCGGTTGTGCGACGTGCGCCAATTCCTGTCCGTACGACAACATCCGAATGGTTGAGGTGCGGGGTGGTAACGGCGCCTTTATTCGCGACACGGTCACCAATGCACCCATCGTCAAGGCAACGAAATGCGATCTTTGCCTGGATCAACTAGGTGGGCCCGCCTGTGAACGGGCCTGTCCTCATGATGCCCTGAAGAGAGTCGATATGCAGGACCTGACTGATCTTGGGAAGTGGTTGAACCGGTGATTACATTTGCCCGACGTCGTTGGCGAAATGGCCTCATCGCTGTCACGGCTGCGGTGGGTTTGTTCGCCTGGCACACCGCCTATGACCTGACCCTTTATCAGCCGGCGTTTCTAACAGGCTGG
>JAPKBD010000154.1 GCA_028824965.1 Alphaproteobacteria bacterium
TTTAATGCTATCGGCGAAATACAGCAGCTTGAATGAAGGGATGCAGATAACCACCAAAATCAAAATCGGCACCGCCGTCCACAAGACTTCAAGCAAGGTATTGTGTGTCGTGGTTTTCGGCGTCGGGTTGGCCTTCGCGTTGAACTTCACGAACACGTACAGCATCAACAGGGTCACGAATACCGCGATGGCGATAATGACGACCAACAGCAGATTATGAAATTCGGCGATCTGTTGGGCAACCGGTGTAACCGCCTCTTGCAAACCCAATTGCCAAGGATGCGCCATACCATGGTCCGCATGTGCCGATACGCTTGCCACTAACGTGCAGAACAGCGCCATCGGCGCGGCCAAAATTCGCCAAGCCGTCATATCAAAGCCTCAATTTCTTCTATAAATTTCACGCCGGGAACGTTTCCCATTTACTCTGACTATTCCAATGTAGTCCCGGCCTATGTACCCAACGGGTTAGACCAGAACAAGCCCGATACTTGACCACGATCAAGGCGACGGACATTGATTTCATACCTAATGCCATGAATATTGGGGTTGAAACTAGCAAAAATGTGTCTATGTGGCTAATTGTAAATGCAAAAACGCCCTGCGACGAGGTTAGCCGGACCTTATGCGACCAATTGTCGCATAGAATTTATGCTGCCATAATAACCGCAATTCTGGGACCCGTAATGGTGCGTTAACCATTATAGGTAACTAATGACGGGTTAGCGCCCAAAGTTAATACTCAAGGGGAGCGGTATTATTATGAGTAAATCTGAAATTGAGGTCGATCCGGCCTTATTGTTTGAGCGGGCCGGGCTGGACGAAAACCGGATACAGAACATTGTTGGCGACGCGCTGCAGGGCTGCGACGACGGGGAATTGTTCGTAGAATATTGCCAGAGCGAAAGCCTGGTGATGGACGACGGACGCATAAAATCCGCCAACTTCGACACCAATCAAGGGTTCGGGCTGCGCGCAGTTGCGGACGAGCAGACGGGCTATGCCCATGCCTCTGAATTGAACGAAAGCGCGATTGCCCGTGCGGCAGGTGCCGTTAGTGCGGTGCGCGCGGGCCATGACGGCAGCATGAGCCTGGCACCCGTTGCAACCAATCAAAGCCTTTATCCCGACGACAACCCACTTGGCGAAGTCAGCTTCGTTGACAAAGTTAAACTTTTGGGTGAGATCGACAGCTATGCCCGTGGTCGGGACAATCGGGTGCGTCAGGTTTCAGCCTCCCTCAGCGGGGAATGGCAGGCGGTGGAGATCATGCGCGCCGATGGCCGCCGCATCCGCGATGTCCGCCCCCTGGTGCGCCTTAACGTATCCGTAGTGTTGGGCGAGGGTGACCGTCAGGAAAGCGGCAGCCATGGGGTTGGTGACCGGGTCGGCTTTTCCCAATACATCGAAACTGCCAATTGGCAGGCGCAGGTGGATGAAGCCATGCGCCAAGCTGACGTGAACCTTTCATCCGTACCCGCACCTGCCGGTGAAATGCAGGTGGTATTGGGGCCTGGTTGGCCGGGCATCCTGCTGCATGAAGCCATCGGCCATGGCCTGGAAGGTGATTTCAATCGCAAAAAGACATCCGCCTTTTCCGGGCTGTTGGGGGAACGGGTCGCCTCCCCCGGTGTTACGGTGGTTGATGACGGCACCATGAACGGACGTCGCGGCTCCCTCTCTATCGATGATGAGGGCACGCCAACGGAATGCACAACGTTAATCGAAGACGGCATCTTGAAAGGTTATATGCAAGATCGCCTGAACGCCCGCCTAATGGGCATGGCGGTTACCGGCAATGGCCGGCGGCAATCATTTGCCCATATGCCCATGCCCCGGATGACGAATACATTCATGCGGGCCGGTGACCGGGATCCCGGTGAAATCCTGGCCAGCGTCAAAAACGGCATCTATGCGGTGAATTTTGGCGGCGGGCAGGTCGACATAACCTCCGGCAAGTTCGTTTTCAGCTGTACAGAGGCTTATATGCTCCAGGATGGTAAAATCGGCGCGCCTGTAAAGGGTGCTACCCTGATCGGTAATGGACCTGATGTTCTGACCAAGGTTGGCGCCATTGGCAACGACCTGGCCCTGGATACAGGGGTCGGAACCTGCGGCAAAAGCGGCCAGGGCGTACCTGTTGGCGTTGGGCAACCGACCTTGTTGTTGAACGGTTTGACCGTCGGCGGCACAGCAGCTTAGGGCGTCCGGTAATGAACGAACCTGTAAATCCGCAACCGGAGGACCCGGACCATGCCATGGCCGGGTCCGCTGCGGAGGCGACGGCAGGATTAGCCACGCCTACAGAGAATAGGCCGGAAACTGCGCCGGAAACTGCAGTGGAAGCTGCGCCAGAATCCGCACCCGTAGCCGCATCGGGCCTCCAATCGAGCGTCCGGGGGGTCCCACTGCCAGAGCGTACCAAGGCGCCCGCGAATGCGTCCGACTATCTGCCCCTTTTGCAAAACCAATATGGCAACGAAAACGCCGGTGCAAATGTCCTTCCGTCGGCCTTTCAATTCCTGAACAACTCCATGGGCGGTTGGCGGCCTGGGCTGCATCTCATCGCCGGCGAACCCGGCAGCGGTAAATCCTCGTTTGCCCTTTTTAATGCTGCGATGGCGGCCCAAGAGGGTTTTCCCGTGCTGTATTTAAGTTTTGATGTGCGCGCGGAATTTTTAGTGTTGAAACTGCTATGCCAACAGGCGAGTCTGAACAGCCGTGATGTGATGGACGGCAATATCCCCCCTGACACCCTGAATGCTGCGATGACGGCGCAGGAAGAGACCTTTTCCCGCATTAAAATCGTTGAAGCTAACCCCGAATTATCCAATGAAAGCGCGATGGAAATGGCCCGGCAGCTTATCGCGGACAGCGAACGGGACCGAATTCTGGTGATCATTGACTATTTGCAGATCTGGGCAGCCGGCAGTTCACGGAATTCCGCCATGAAATCGCTAAATTGATGACCACCATGCGACGTTTGGCCCTGGACCTGGACAGCCCGGTCCTGGCCATTTCATCGCAAAACCGGCAGCACCAGGGAGAGGCCCTGTTGCAAAGTCTGGAAGGCACCTCGGATCTGGAATATTCCGCCGACAGCATCACATTTTTGGTCAATGTGGAACGCCCCGCCAGTCAGGGCAGTTATACCCATCCCGACGACCTGATTTCGAAAAGCCGGTCCGTGTCCATCAATCTGCGCAAGAATCGCTTTGGTGAAATTGGCTCCCGCATGGTGAAATTCTTTCCTGCCACCGGTGCATTTGACGAAGAAACCGTGCGTCGGCCCTACGGCCGCTAATTATTGTCGCTCACGCTGGCGCGCAAGAGCGCACCGCTCCGCGAGGGCGGCGCAATAGCGCCGGGCCGCCGTCGCGGCTTTTTTGCCATTTTTGGCTAAATTGCCAAAGTACCACCGAACTTGTTCAGCCAGGCCTGCTGCTCCCGATAGTTCGGCATCAGGTCTTTGACGATGCGCCAAAATGCGGGTGAATGGTTATGCTCCAGCATGTGGGAGACTTCGTGCACGACCACATAGTCCATAACTTCCGCGGGGCCGATCACCAGGCGCCAGTTATATGAAATCTCGCCACTGGTGGAACAACTGCCCCAGCGTCGCTTATAGCTTTTCACTTTCACCAATGTTGGTGTGACATCAAGGCGACGACTGAAAACCTCCGTCCTCTCCTGAAATTGTTCCAGGGCCGCCTGGAGATACCATTCATGCAGGCGCGCTTTGACTTTGGTCGTACGCGCCTCCCCCACCAGGCGTGCGGGCAGGGTTGCCACCAATTCCTGGTCAACGCGTTCCAACGGCCAGGGCGCACCATCAACGATTTTCAGGCGATAGTCTTGGCCCAAATAGCCGTATATTTCACCGTCCACATAGGCCTTGGGTGGGGCCTTTGGGCGGGCCAGCTGCTCACCCAGCTTTTTTCGGACCCAATCTTTGTGTTTGTTGACCAGGGCGTTGATCTGCCGCTCCGGCGTGCGTGTCGGGACTACGACCTGAACATGGCCATCGCGGATCTGCAGGCACAGGGTCTTGCGCCGGGCTGAGCGTTTGACTTCAAAATCAAAATCCAAGTCCAAATCAAAGTTAGGGTCGGGGTCGCGTTTTTTGAACATGATGGCCTGTCTTAGAATCGCTTAGATCTCTACACTACAACAAAATGAATTGCGGGAGGCCCCTAGGGATTTTACGAATGAGCAAACCAAAAATTCGAACAGGCATCATCGGCGCTGGCTTTGCCGCCAATTTTCATATTGAGGCGGCCCGGCGTGTTCATGGCGCGGATGTGGATGTCATTGGCGTCCATGCCCGCACAGATGCCAGCAGCCAGAAATTCGCCGCCACACATGGCGTTGCGGCATTTCCCGATCTTGATAGCCTGTTGGACAAGATCGATGTCCTGCATGTCTGCATTCCCCCTGCCTTGCACGAAGAGGTGGCGGTGAAGGCCCTGGAACGGGATGTCTTCGCCGTCGTGGAAAAACCCCTGACAGGATACTTCGGCGACGGGGCAGCAGATTTTGACGGTCGGACAGCGTCTATGACGGAGGCGCGAACCGGTGCCCTCGACTCGATAGGTCGGATGCTGGCGGCTGAAGCCAGCTCAAAAGGCCGTATCCTCTATGCCGAAAATTGGGTCTATGCCCCAACCATCCAGAAAGAGCGTGAGATCCTGGAAAAGACCAAGGGTCAGATCCTGTGGATGCATGGGGAGGAGGCCCATTCCGGCAGCCATGCCCCCAGCTATGGCCATTGGAACCTGGCGGGCGGCGGCTCAATGATCGGCAAGGGCTGCCATCCCCTGACGGCGGCTTTGTATCTGAAGGGTGTCGAGGGACGCGCCCGTTTCGGCAAACCGATCCGCCCCGCAACCGTCACCGCACGCACCCATGCCCTGACCCAACTGCCGGAATTTGTCGATACCGGGCATATCAGGGCCGACTACAAAGACATCGAAGATTTTGCCATGACCCACGTGACCTTTCAGGACGGCACCATTGCCACTGTCTTCGCGTCCGACATTGTCCTGGGCGGGGTGCATAACTGGTTGGAAGTCTGCGCCGGCAATCACCGCACGATCTGCAACCTGAACCCCTCCAACCAAATGCAAACTTATAACCCGGTGGAGAGCCAGTTTGATGACATCTATGTGGTAGAGAAAATCGGCACAAAACAGGGTTGGGCCATGACCGCGCCGGATGAAGATTTCTCCCATGGGTTTCCCCAGGAAATCGAAGCCTTCTATCGTGCCGTCGCCCATGATGAAGATGTCGAAAGCAACAGCATGCTGGCAGCTGATTGTATTTCCACCATCTATAGCGGCTATGTTTCCGCCGCCAATGGCGGTATGGAAGAAGCCATAACATTGCTGTAACAGACGCGTAGGAATTTCATCAGATGATCATGGCCAACACCCTGCGGCAAAAACTGGACGCAGGCAAAGCGACCATCGGCACCCATTTCCTGTCATCAGATCCGGATATCCCCGAGATTATTGGCGATACGGGCTTGTTCGATTACGGCGAATATTGCGCCGAATATTCCGCCTTTGATATGCAGTTGCTCTATCACATGGCGCGCGCCGGGCAGTGTGCCAACCTGCCTCTGATGCTAAAACCGGATCAGGAAAGCCAGGGCTATTGGGCCCAGGCGGCCCTAGGCGCGGGCTTCAAGGCGGTGTTGTTCACGGATATTCGGTCTGGTGATGACGTGGTCGAATGTCACCGCACAATCGCAGCCGACACCCCCGACCGTGGCGGCCACATGGGCGTAAAGCTGCGCCGCCCCGCGTTAAGCGGTTATCAGCCAAGCGACTATCTCGACGATCTCAACGCCACGGTGTTCCTGATCATGATCGAAAAGAACAGCGCCCTGGATAATATTGACGAGATATTGGAGGTCGCGAAAGCCAAGGGCGTGGATATGACCCAATGGGGCCCGGCGGATTTCGGCTTTTCACGGGGCCAGCCGAACCTGATGCACAGCCCGGATATCCGCCCGTTCGAGGAAGAGGTGATCAAAAAATCCATTGAACACGGCGTCGCGCCGCGGATTGAGATCGGCGAGGTAGAGCAGGCCAAACGCTACATGGATCTAGGCGTTAGGCATTTCTGTATCGGTTGGGATCGCTTTATGTATCAGACCGGCCTGGCGCAAATTGGCGAAGGCATGCGCAAATTGCTGGAGACGGTTTAATACCAGGGTTCAGTATTTTTCAAACAAGGGTCCGTGGCCAGGGAACTGATCGTCGATACCGACCGCACGCAGGGCATGCCAATAGGTGGCGGCGTTAATGGCGATCACCGGTTTGCCCAGCTCCGCCGTCATCTCCAACGCCAGGGCGGTCATGGACAGGTTGGTGCCGACCTGAACGATGGCATCGATGCTGTCGTCATCCATCTCACGCAGATGTTGGCGCAAGGTATCGGGCTGAACCTCTGCAATGGCGATGGGGCTGTTACAGCGCAGGCCAAGAAACTTCGCCACGGTGAAGCCGCATTCCTCGAAAAAGCGGGTCACATTCACATCCGATATAGGCATGTAGGGAGAGATCACGGCGATCCGTTTGGCCTCCGCCAGGTTCAGCGCGGACTCGCAGGCAAATGAACCGGCAGAGACCCGTACGCCCGCGTGATCAGACAATTCCTGCATGCGTTTTTCAGAGGCATCCCGGCCATCCCAGAACATCAACGCCGACATACCCATGATCAGATAATCCGGTGCCATGGTCGTGCATCGATCCACTGTCGCATACAACTCGCCGCCAATGGCATCCACCAGGGCCAGGAAATCCTCGTCATTATGAACGGGCATGTTGGGCACATAGATGCGGCCGAAATGATTGGTCACGCCGTCTGGGCGCCATGCCTCCATATCCGGTTGCACAATGGTGTTTGTTGAAGGGGCCACGACGGCAAATTTGCACCGCCAGCCCAGAGCATCCTGAGACATTTTCAATTCCTTTAACTGGATGACTGTTTTCGAGCGCCAATTCTGGCAAATATTAGCAGCACCATGCCAGCGATAAATCCAACCGCATTCATTATCGACGCGCCCTGGAATAGACTGTCCGGCATGAGCAGGGCCAAACCCGCCAGGGCAAAGGCCAGGCGCATGGCGGGTCCCAGGGTATATTGAAAATATCCCACCACCGCGATGGTGCCCAGAAAGACACCGGCGGTCGCCGCCACGGCAGCATAAAGGTTACCGGCCCAGCCACCAGCCAATAGCAGATTGGGGGACAGTACAAACAGGAATGGCACCACATAAGCTGGCCAGCCGATCCGAACCGCCTCAAACCCCGTGCGCATGGGATGGGCCCCCGCCATGTTGGCGGCGACAAAGGCGGCGATGGCCACGGGTGGCGTGATCATGGACATCATGCCGAAATACAACACGAACATATGGGCCGACAGGGGCACGATCCCCAATTCGATCAAAGGCGGCGCGGCCAGGGTTGCCAGCAACAAATAGACCCCCACCGTGGGCATCCCCATGCCCAGTGCGATACACACAAGGGCCGTCGTACCTAATAATAGCATGACGGAGGTCTTGCCCAGCTGGACCAGGAAAAAGCCCATGCCGAAACTAAGGCCCGACAGGGAAAACAAACCGATCACCATACCTGCAACGGCGCAGATTAAGGCGATCTCCATGGCCGAACGCCCGGTCTCTATAAAGGCGTTGAGGAAGTCGCGCCATTTGGCCCGGCCCCCGCGATAAGTCACGAACAAGGATATGATTGCCAGCGACACGAAGGCGATCAGGGCCGCGGCCTCGGGCGGTTGATTGAATTCAAACAGCGCCACCACCAAGACAGCGAACGGCACCAGAATGTACCAGCCCCGGCGCATGGTGCCGGCCAGGGGTGGAATTTTGTCCGCGTCCACCGGCGCGATGCCCCGGCGGCCTGCTTCCAAATCAGCGAAGAAAAACAGGCTAAGGTAATACAGCATGGCCGGGATCAACGCAGCGATCACCACTTCGCGATAAGGCACCTGCAAAGTTTCCGCCAGCAAAAAGGCGGAGGCACCCATAATAGGTGGCATTAGTTGCCCGCCGGTGGAGGCCGTCGCCTCAATTGCCGCCGCCGTTGTTGCCCGATAGCCGCCGTCCTTCATTAGGGGAATAGTGATGGTCCCGGTGGAGGCGACGTTGGATACGGCACTGCCGGAGATGGAGCCGAAAAAGCCTGAGGCAACAATAGCGATCTTGGCCGATCCCCCCCGCGACCGGCCCATAAGGCCGCATGAAACATCGGAGAAAAACGCCGATCCCCCCGTTACCAGCAACAGCCGGGCCAACAGGATAAACGGCAGCACGATACTCACGCCAATGTACAATGCGGCCCCCGCCATCGCGGCACTGTCCAGCACCAAAAACTTCAATAAGCGATCAAGAGGAATGGCGCGGGATTGCAACGGCCCGTCGAATTGATCCGAGACCAAGGCGTAGAGGCAGACCATGCCCAGCACCACCAGCAAGCTATAGCCAATGGCCCGGCGCAAGGCCTCCAGCACGACGATCAGCCCGGCGATAGCAACACACATTGCCTCGGTAGGGCGGTAGTAAATTTCTTCCGAGAGGATGGGAAAGCGCCAGGCCATATAGCAGCCGAAGGCAATAGCGCCATAAGCCAGCAAGCGATCAAGCATTGGCGCGGTGCCAATAGCGCGCCGTTTGCCCCGAACATCCGTGCCCAGAAAACAAATGGCGGCGGCAAAGGACAGCACGGCTATCAAAATCTGCTCGGCATACAGCTGCATACCGATGACGGGGGGCAGGCCCGAAGACCAGAACACCACCAACAGCGCAATTATAACGGTAAGGGCCGGCTCAATCCCTTTATCGAGCCGGCCCCAATAGCCACCCTGGACCTGATCCATAGGTTAGGGTCTAGTCTTTCCAGATGCCGATTTCCTTGTAGAACTTGATGGCACCAGGATGGAAGGGAACGTCGACCTTGTTCGCCATGCGCCCGCCACTGAAGCCACGCCAGAACGGCCCGCTGGCCAACAGCTCTTTCTCGCTTTTGTGCAGGGCCTTGACCGCCCGATAGACGGTGTCGTCCTTGGTCGCGGTAGAGGCAAAGAAGGTGTAGTCATAGGTCATGACATTGGTCGGGCCTTCGACGCCGGGCAATTTTGGCGACGGCTTAACCTCCGTCAGAGACATCCCCGGCATCCAGTCCCGCATAGCTCCCAACATGCCCTGATCGAACGAGATAAAGCGCACCCCGCCTTTCAACGTGGCATCCATTTCCCGGTTGGTTTTGGAGCCGACGACAACAATGGTGGCGTCCGTAGTGCCTTGTTTAAAGCTGTTCCACATGCGCGGAAAATTCGGCACAGGCACCGATTTCACATCGTCCGGGGTCATCCCGCCGTTGGCCAGGAAAGCTTTAATCACATGATCACCTAACGAGCCTGCCTTGAACACCGGCCAGCGTTTACCCTTCAAATCGGCCAGGGATTTGATGCCGGATGCTTTCGGCACGATCAATCCAGCCCGGAACGGCATCAGAACAGCAGCCATGCGCAGATCCTTCATAGGCTTGCCTTTCGACATGCCCTTGCCGTTGAAGGCGAACCAGGTTTGCACGATGTTGGCGATGCCGAATTCAATATCACCGCCATTGACCAAAGGCATATAGTCAGCGGTGTTGGCCATTTCCTGCGGCCGCATCTGCATATCCGAATTACCGGAAATAGCCGCCGAAATAGCCTTGCCAATCTGGCTGGTACCACCCCGCACCGTAGACCCCAGACCGACCGTTTCCGCCATAGCGGGCACCGCACCAAGCATAGCGACCGCCAAGCCAAGACTAAGCAATTTTTGTTTCATGTTCTTATCTCCCCGTTTCGTTTTATTTCGTTTTAGG
>JAPKBD010000477.1 GCA_028824965.1 Alphaproteobacteria bacterium
GATGGAATCACAAACAGCCGAGCCAAGCCAGCGACTTTTTCAACAAAATCTGCCAATAGCCGACATCCGTCACCTCGACAATCTCTCATAGATTAGCCGAACACCTGCCGCTAAACTCCGTCGCATGGCAGAGGGGACACAACGCAGACTGACGACAATCGTGGCCGCAGATAGGCACGTTTCGTTTGTCGAAAGATGACTCCATCAAGGGCAGCGATCAAGATCCGTCAGGTTGACTTGGACAGGGGCGGTAGGGGCATACTGTCTTGCTTACAGAAACATGTAGTCAACGTATTGGGGAGAGAACCGATGGATGTCGGCATGATGATGATTTTTGCCAGCTATGGTTGGGACGATTGTCCCGATGGCCAGGTCTGGGAAGAGGAGATTAAACTGGCACGGATCGCCGCTGACGCAGGCTTTGACTGCCTGTGGTCGGCGGAGCATCATTTTAACGACTATTCCTTCGTGCCCGATAACATCAACTTGATGACCTATCTTGCTGCTATCTGTCCGGATATTGATGTTGGCACGGCAGCTGTCATTCTGCCCTGGCATGATCCGTTGCGTGTGGCCGAGAATGCCGCCGTCCTGGATTTGTTGAGCAAAGGCCGGTTACGCTTCGGCATGGGGCGGGGTCTGGCACGGCGCGAGTTCGACGCCTTTCGCATCTCCATGGATGAAACCCGGGGCCGCTTTGACGAGGCAGCACCGATGATCGTCAACGCCTTGAACACCGGTTTCATGGAAGGCGACGGCCCGTTCTATAAACAGCCGAGGGTCGAAATTCGCCCGCGCCCGCAATATTCCTTTGAGGGGCGGATATATGCCGTGGCCTCGAGCGAAGACTCCGTTGATTCCGCCGCCAAACTGGGAGCCCACCAGGTGATGTTCGCCGACCGGCCGTGGGAATTGAGGGCGCCAGTGATTGAACATGGCCGCGACCTGCATCGCAAATACCATGGCACTGAACCGCCATGCGTCATGCTGACTGAATTCTGCGTCTGCGGTACGGACCTGCCCACGCTGGAGGAGGAAGCGCGACAATACCAGGGCAAGTTCGTTGAAAGCAATTTCTATCACTACGAATTTCTGGGCGAACATTTCGCTGCGGTGAAGGGCTATGACTCCTATCAACAAAAGGCTGCAATCATGCGGGAAAGCGGTGTCGAAGGCGCCGTCGACGGTTTTATGCAGGCGGCCAGCTGGGGCACCCCAGACAAAATCCTGCGTGGTCTGGAAGATCGGCGCAAGCTGCTGGGAGATTTTGAACTCAACATCTCTTTCCGCTTTGGCGGCACGCCCTTCGATGTTTCGGAACGGGGCCTGAAGCTGTTCGCTAAAGAGGTTCTACCGGTGCTCCAGAGCTGGTGAGGGCACGCAGCGTCACGATCAATTAATGGGAGGGACATATACAGAATGAAAATCAAACGGGTGGAACATATCGCCATCGCGGTGCACAACATGAAAGAATCCATGGCCATGTTGGAAAACACCCTCGGCCTGAAATTGGACTACGAGGAGACCATCTCGGAAACTAAGCTGGCCATGTTCCCCATTGGTGAAACATCGTTGGAATTGTTACAGGCGGTAAGCCCCACATCCCCGGTCGCCGAATGGATAGAGGAGCGGGGGCAAAGCCTGTTTCATCTGTGCTTCGAAGTAGAGGACATTGATGCCGCCCTGGTGGAACTTAAGGAAAAGGGCGTAAAGCTGCTGGATGAAATTCCAAAGCCGGGGCATGGTGGCAGCCGCATCGCATTTCTGGACCCCGCCTCGACAGGCGATATCCTGATCGAATTAGCCGAATTGCCAGCTGGGCATTGATGGCGAAACTGCAATTCGCACCATTGTTCCGGCCTATTCCGGCAACTCTGCTTTGGTGATTGCGTGGTAATAGTGTTTTGGGGTCATTGCCGACGGTCCCCAAATCTCCAGGCAATGCTCGAAGCTAAGGTACAAGATGCTATGGGGCCGAAGGACGCGGCCTCA
>JAPKBD010000155.1 GCA_028824965.1 Alphaproteobacteria bacterium
GCGGAATACACCTTAACAACGCCGCCAAACTGTCCAACAAGGTGGGACCACCTCATCCGTCGGCTTCAATGGATTTGAGCCATTACCGGCCTATTATATTTAGAGAAAATCTAGCTTACAGCAGGCCGATTTACAGCAGGCTCGGCTTATAACAGACCTAGGGCACGCAGCTCCGCTGCCATTTCGGGCGGCGGGCCATCGTGATCTTCCGGGTTCCAATCGCCCGCCTGCAGGTGCGACGGCAAATCAGGGGCGGCGTCCTTGGCTTCCAGATAGCGCCAGCCTTGATGCGGGCGGCGGGCGTGTAGTTCCGTGCGTATCAGATCGGGGCTGAGGACAATGCCACAGCGTTTGCGCCCTTCATCATCATGCAGTTCATCCAGGCGCACAATCGCTTGGCGGACCCGAACAAAACCTTTGATAATCCAATAAATGGAGCCGCCGTCCAGGACCTCCCCGTCCCGACGGGGCCGGTTACGGGTGCGATGGACGCTTTCAAACGGCAGACCCACCGCCTCAGCCTGGGCCCGGCGCATCTTTTGAAATTGGGCCAGCTGTTCGATGGACTCAATGCCCACACACAGCTTGATTATATGCACTGTCATGGCAACCAACCTAGCAGCCGCCACCACAGGTAATCCAGGGGCAGCAGCACCAACACCGTAACCGCAAACAACCAAAGGCATAATTTGTTGCCCTGGCGGATGGGTATTGCGCCCAACTGCATGGCAATGATCAGGGGTGGGGTCTGATAGGGCAGAATCACTGTGGTATAGCCCACCACAGTCAGCATCAACATCGCCTCCACCGGCAGGCCGGCCGCTTCGGCCATATGGCCTGCCAAGGGTGCTAAAATGGCCGGCACGCCGGGTTGGGTCGCAAACATGGCCAGGGTGCTGGACAGGCCGGCCACAGCGGCAAAGTTCCAGGCATGGGCACCGGGTTGTAAATCCAGCAGCGGCAGGACGGATTTGGCCAGCAAATCGCCAACCCCGCCATGGGCCACCAAGGCGCCCAGGCCCAGGACGCCGGCGACATAGAACAGCGGGGCCAGTTTAACCTTTTCATCAAAATCCTGGGGACTGACGATTTTGACGAAAGGCAGGATCAGAACGCCGGCAACCCCAAGGGCCACCCAGGCAGGCGAGATGTGGTGGAGGAAATCAGTCATCCACAAAGCCAGGGCCAGCAACAGCATGATCGCCATCAACTGCTCCCGCCGCACCATGGCGACGGGCGCTTCTTCCCGTTGCGCCGTCGCTACAGCTTTTTCCGGGAACAGCCAAATCACCAAGGCACCGATCACCACCGCCTTCAAGGCCCCCAGCACAGGGAAATGCAACAACAACCAAGTGCCATAGATGGGGGTGATGTCATACAGGCTTTCAGAGGCACCGATAATGACCATGGCCGGCACCGTGGCTGACATGATGGTAAAGCCGGGGATCATGGTCCCGAATGATACCGCCAGCACCATACCCGTGCGCCCGTTGCTGCCCGGGCCGTAGCCGAAACCATCCGCCATGGCCAAAATAATCGGCATCAGGATCATCAACCGGCCCAAGGTGGAAGGCATCAGAAAGGCCATGACCACAGCCATGACAATGGTGCCGATGATGATGCCCGTATAGCGGTTGCCGAACCGCCGGCTGACATTTCGGGCCAAACGCTCCGCCAGCCCCGTACCGCGTACGCCTGCGCCAATGACCAGGCCGCCAAAGACCATCCAGAACCCAGCCGAATGAAAGCCGGCAAAGATAACGTTCGCAGGTGCCAGGGCAAACAGCATGGCAACGGCAAAAAATAATGTGGTGATGACAAATTCCGGCAAGGCCCCGGTGGCAAACAGCACGATCGTGGCCAGGGCCAGGGCCCCGGTCCGCGCGGTTTCGGTTTCCAGACCGTCAATAGGAACAAACGCCAGGGCCAGAGCAACAATAATGCCCAAACCTGCAATCCAATATGATGCCTTCATTAAGCCGCCCTGTGCTGCATCACGGCATTTGCGCGCCACCACGATGATTAACCTATACCCAATAATAGTCGTGCTACACTGCGCTGATGTTAGAGACAACCGATATTGAACCAAAAATGTTCAATCCCGAACATGTGGGATTTGCGCCATCGAGGCTGAAAGCTGCCGTCGCTATCGCCATCGACAATGAAATTGCCTGGTCCCGGAACATTGATGACCAACTGGGCAACGGGGAATTCGAACCACCCCCCTGGAACGAGGTTTTGGGCCCGACCAAACCGCGCGGCGGCCCGGCGGGCCTGATTATGCGCCATGGCCGGATTGCCGCTACCTGGGGCGATATTACGCGTACGGATATGACCTTTTCCGTCGCCAAAAGTTATCTCGCCGTCCTGGCCGGATTGGCCATTGCCGATGGACTGATCGGCGACGTGCACGAGGCAGTGGCAAAAACCGCCCTCGATGATCATTTTACCTCAACCCAGAACCGCGAGATTTCCTGGCTTCATCTGTTGCAGCAGACATCTGAATGGGAAGGCACGTTGTGGAGCAAGCCGGACCTGATCGACCGGCACCGC
Organism: Alphaproteobacteria bacterium; assembly: GCA_028824965.1. Classification (GTDB taxonomy): domain Bacteria; phylum Pseudomonadota; class Alphaproteobacteria. The sequence goes on from JAPKBD010000155.1 coordinate 2,554, forward strand.
CAATTAGGGGCAGGCGCGGATAATTCCCGCAAGGGCCAGCATCGGGACCTGTCGGCCCCCGGCACCTATTGGGAATATAACGATGTGCGGGTCAATCGGTTGAGCCTGGCACTGCTGCATGTTTTCCGCCGTCCCTTGGCCGAGGTTTTGGCACAACGGATTATGTTGCCGTTGGGCACCTCAACGGATTGGTCCTGGAATGCCTACCGCAATGCTAATGTCACCATCGACGGCGTCTCCATGCCATCGGTCCCCGGCGGCTCCCATTGGGGTGGGGGTTTGTGGATTGGCGCCGACGATCAGGCCAAATTAGGCCAACTGATTTTACAGCGCGGCGCCTGGGAGGGGCAGCAATTGCTGCCCAGTACATGGGTAGACGCCATGTTAACGCCATGCAACCTGAACCCGGAATACGGCTATATGTGGTGGCTGAATACGGGTCAAGCCCGCTATCCATCAGCATCCGGGGGCGCGGTGGCGGCCGTCGGGGCAGGTGGCAACACTGTCTTGATAGACCCTGCCCACGATCTGGTCCTGGTCGCCCGCTGGCTGGACGGTGCAGCGCTGAACCAGTTGATTGCAGCAACGATTGGTGCCATCGAAAAATAGAAACTGAAAGATATACGGATGGTCGAAGACGTGGAAATGGATGCAAAAAATCTGTATCGAAGTTTGCCTGTCGGCCTGTGTAGTTTCGATACGGATTTACGGCTTGTCGACATCAATGACTGGCTGGCGGATCTAAGCGGTCGCAGGGTTGAAGATTTGTTGGGCGGTCGGATTGGTGATGTTCTGCCGGAGTTTGCACCTGAAATTCCCGACCTCTTGCAACAGTTGATGGCTTCGGGGGCAGCCATCGTCGATGCCAAAGTTTCTGTGGCCGACGATGCCAATCCCGGCAATCCTGATGCCGCGTTGGTCTATCAACATAATTACGTACCCATCCACGGTGCCGATGGGCGCATCACGGGTGTCAGCGGCATAATCCAGGACATCACGCACCAGGAAAGTCGTGCATCAGATGCCCATAAGGCGGAAGCCCGCCTGCAGGAAACCACCAACCTACTGCAAACGATTTTGGACCACGCACCCATAGGCATTACCTACCGGGATGCGAACGCCAAGTTTGTCTTCGCGAATAAGACCGCACAAAAAAACCTAGGTTTGCCGACAGACGGCGTCGTTGGCAATACAGTCGCAGAGATCACCGGCGAAGATTATCCGATTACCAGCGACAAATTCATCAAGCAAGTCATCGCCACAGGCGAACCCATTTACAATCACGCCTATCAACCAAGTCGTCGCCCGGAGTTGGAACTGCTGGCCAGTTTTGTCCCTGTATATGACTCGGAAGATAGGCTGACAGGTGTTATTTCGGTGGCACTTGATATTGGTGAGACAAAGCGGGTCGCCGATAAATTGCAGGACACCACAAGGTTAATGCAGACAATTTTGAACAATATGCCCGCGGGAATTTCTTTTTGGGATACGTCTCGAAAAATCAAGTTCATCAACAATGAAGGTGCCGGTCGGCTGGGATCAACACCGGGTGAATTGCTTGGCAAAACGACGACTGAGCTATTTGGTGAAAATGCCGCTGCCCGGAGCGAGGCAATAATCCAGCAGGTTTTGGATACAGGCGAGCCAGTCCTTGCGAATATAAATCGACCTGCCAACGAGACGAGTATTGAGCTGCTTTCCAATTTTGTCCCAATCTATGACGACAATGGACAAATGTTGGGCGTTATTTCAATTGCCCAGGACATCACTAAAATTCGTCAGGCGGAGCAGGCCCTGCTTGAAAACGAAAGCCGTTTGCAGGGATTTTTAGAGCAAGCGGGTGATTGGCTCTGGGAGACCGATGAGAATAATTTACTTACGTATTTATCAGAAGGTTTTTATCGCCTTAGCGGTGACCCTGTGGGTTCACGACTTGGTTTTGCGCCCGGCCGTGCAGGCCGCTTGTTCGAAAATCGGTCAGCTTATAAACAGGCCATTACAAATCGAGAACCTTACCGCGATGTCGTGTCATCGCGCTTAAAATTGGACGGCAGCCGTTGGTGGACTGCCTCGAGTGGTGCCGCGCGATTTGATGACGATGGTATTTTCCGTGGCTACCGCGGCGTCAGCCGGGACATCACGGAAAGCCGAAGGATTGCAGATGAATTGCAGGAAACGACTAATTTGCTGCAAACCATTATGGACAATGTACCCATCGAGATCGCTTATCGAGGCATGGACAGTCGGTTCATATTTATCAACAAGGCTGGCATAAAGGCCCTGGACGTTCCACAGGAGGAAATTGTCGGCAAGACCGTCGAGGAAATTCTTAACAAGAGCCTTGCCCTATCCACCGACACACTGACCCGACGGGTCATCGAAACGGAACAACCTATCCGCAACCACGCCTATCGTCCCAGCCGCATGCCGGATCAGCAGTTGTTGGGCGATATTGTGCCCGTGCGCGATGGCGACGGGCAGATGTTGGGCGTAGTTACGGTTATTCAGAACGTCAGCCTATTGCGAGACACCGAAGCACAGTTCGAACGTCTGCGCACCGCGTTGGAGAATATTCCCGACGTCATCACGATTTACGATCCCGATGACCGCTTGATTTATACCAACCGCGCGCTTGTGCCACAGGAACTGGAGTCCGAGGACGATCCACGCTACGGCATGACATTTGAACAAATTCTGCGCCAGATTGTGACATCCGGTCTGGTCCTGGATAGCGATGGCGACGATGAGGCATGGTTAGCGGAACGCCTGGACGCGTTTCACAATCCGAAGGGTCCGGTCAAATACCATCGCAAGGACGGCGCAATATTTCTGCGATATCGACACCGTCTTGCAGACGGCTCTGCCCTTACGATTGGCCACGACGTAACCGAGACTGAGGCAACGCAAGACGCATTGCAGGAAACCGAAACACGTTACCGCGACTTGGTGGAAGGATCTTTGCAAGGCGTTGTGGTGCATCGGGACCAGAAAATACTGTACGCCAACGATGCGTTTGTTCGAATATTTGGATACGATGACCTTGAAGATGTATTGCGGGTTGGGTCCATTGACGCCTTTGCTTATGGCGATGATGCAACAAAGGTCGCAAGCCGCGCCAGGCAGAGAACCGATGGTGACGACATCTCAACATTCGCCGAATTCAGGGGCGTTCGCAAAGACGGCCGGCTTATTTGGTTCACGACTTCGGGGCGAACCACCCAATGGCAAGGCCTGCCGGCCATTCAGGCGACGATCATCGAAATTACCGAGCGAAAAGAAGCCGAGCTGGCGATCGAGAGAAGCGAAGCCCGGTTTCGTGCATTTTTTGAGAACGCCCAGGCCGGCAGTGTCGTCATAGACAAAGTAGGGACGGTCCTTAGTTTCAATAACGCCGCAACAAATTTATTCGGCTATCAAGTCGAAGAAATCATTGGCCGGAATGTCGCCACGTTGATGCCGGCCTCTTATGCAAACAGGCATGGCAGCTTTTTGACCAACTACCTGGAAACTGGCGTGGGGAAGATTATCGGTATTGGCAGGGAGGTTACTGGCCTGCGTAAAAATGGCGATGAATTCCCCATGCATCTGTCCATTGGTGTCATGGGCAGCGGACCGGACGCTGATTTTGTTGGCTCGATTGTTGACCTGACAGATTTGAAAAAGCTGGAAAACCAACTCCATCAGTCGCAAAAGATGGAAGCGATTGGTCATTTGACCGGCGGCATTGCCCATGATTTCAACAATATGCTGGGGATCACCAAGGGCAACCTGGAACTGTTGCGTCGACGGTTTTTGCTAAACGATCGAGACACCAACTACCTGGATGAAAGCCTGGACGCAGTCAATCGCGCGGCAGCACTGACCCATCGTCTACTGGCATTTTCGAGGCAGCAGCCCTTGCAGCCACAGCCCAGTGACGTTGGCGGGATCATTCGCGGCATGGAGGATTTACTGCGCCGGACCATCAGCGAAAATATTGATTTGAGAGTATTGCTCGATCCTCTTGACGGTGCTGTGCTGATTGATCCACGGCAGTTTGAGAATGGCCCATTAAACCTTGTTCTCAATGCCCGTGACGCTATGCCGGCGGGTGGTAAGATTTCCATTCAATCTGAGATCCAGGCAATCCGACGTGATCATTTTGATCTTGGAAACCCAGCTGTCTCTGGGTCGTATCTATGTATCTCAATCACCGACACGGGCGTCGGCATGAGCGAGGCAGATATTCAACAGGCCTTTGATCCCTTTTTCACCACCAAACCCTTTGGCCGGGGCAGCGGCCTTGGCTTAAGCATGGTGCATGGTTTCGTCAATCAATCCGGGGGCCATGTCACCATTTAAAGCGAGCCAGGCGTTGGCACAAGTGTGCACATGTATCTGCCCTTGACCGAGACGGAAGCACGTCATGACGGCAGTGACGATGATCAGAAACGCGAAAGCGGCAACGCCATCGGGCTGGGCCGTATTATTTTGATTGTCGAAGACGATCAGGACCTGCGCCTCGTCGCGGCAGAGGCATTGACCGCTTTTGGCTTTCAAGTCGTGGAAGCCGGCGACGGTCAATCCGCGAAAGAGATCATTGAGGCAGGTACGATCCCCGACCTTTTGTTTACCGACGTCGTACTACCAGGGCCGATTGATGGTCAGGAACTGGCGATATTCGCGCAATCGAAATATGATAATATCCGTATACTATTGAGTTCAGGCTATGCCTTGGAGGGACAGGCAGCTACGTCGCACGATATGGACAACATGAGCTTTATCGCCAAGCCATACGGCATCAACGAGCTGGCACAGGTAATAGAAAGGCTGTTGCAAAATGGTTGAAGATATTCCGAGAAGAAGACTGTTGGTAGTTGACGATGAGCCTGCATTTTGCCGCTTTGTACAAGATGTTGCGCAGGATATTGATTTCTCTGTGGAGATGACGACAACAGGTCGGGAATTCATGACGACCTATACATTGTTCCTGCCGAAAACAATCGTCATGGACATTGTCATGCCGGAAATCGAAGGGGTTGAGCTAACCCAATGGTTGATCCAGGAAGGTTTCACGGGCAAGCTTATTCTGGTCACCGGCTATGCCCCGAATTATGTTGCTGTTGCCCAGCGCCTTGCCGATGCCTCGGCCCAGTTTAAGGCCATTACCCTGCTCAAACCCGTCGGGATCGACGACCTGGAAGCGGCCCTAAACGAAACTTAAACGCGGCCTGAATTGTGGGAATACCTATGACCGATGACAACCAACAAACATCTCAGCAGCCAGAACAGCGACCCTCGCTCTACGACAAACACCCGGGCTATGACGTGCATTTTGAGGCCTGTCAGAAACGCCTGCGCGTGATGTTCAATGGCGAAGTGGTGGCGGACAGCACAGATGTGCAATACCTTTGTGAGAGCAGCCATATCCCGGTCTATTATTTTCCCCTCGGCGATGTACGCCAGGATCTATTGGTCGCGACCGATCTTGTTACCCACTGCCCCTTTAAGGGTGACGCTAAGTACTGGACGGTAAAGGTCGGGGACAAAGAGGCGGAAAACGCAGTCTGGACCTATCCTACCCCGTACCCGGAGACAGCGGAGCTTAAGGACTATGTCGCCTTTTATTGGGACCGCATGGATCACTGGTTTGAGGAGGACGAAGAGGTCTTCGTGCATGCCAGAGACCCCAAGGTTCGCCTGGATATTCTGGATAGCACACGCCCGGTACGGATTATGGTTGCAGGTCAGGTAGTCGGCGAAAGTACCCGCGCGCGGATGTTGTTTGAGACCGGCCTGCCGACCCGCTATTACTTGCCCAAAGAAGACGTGCGGACAGAATTTCTGCAACCGTCCGAGCGGCACAGCAACTGCCCTTACAAAGGCACAGCCAGCTATTGGCATTTGAACATAGACAATGAAATATTCGGAGACTTGGTCTGGAGCTATCCCGAACCTGTCGCGGAGGCGTCCCGTATCAAAGACTATCTCTGCTTTTTTAATGAACAGGTCGAAGCAGTGTTGGTTGACGGCATCGAAATGCCGCGCCCGGTGACGAAGTGGTCGGCGAAATAAGACCTATCGCGCGCCGGTTAAGCTTATGATCCTAAACGATGAACAGCGCATGATCCAGGACACGGCGCGGCGTTTTGCCCAGGCGGAGATCCTGCCATACGTCAAAGCCTGGGATAAATCCGGTGTGCCGGACGATCTATTGCGAAAAATGGGCCAGGCCGGCCTGATGGGCATTTGTATCGATCCGGCATGGGGCGGTGCGGGGGCCGATTTTGTGTCTTATGTCGTGGCGATGGAGGAAATTTCCGCAGCCGACGGGGGCATCGCCAATCTGATGGCCGCAAATAATTCGCCGGTCATGGCCGCCCTGCGTGATCATGGAACCGAGGCGCAGAAACAACGGTTCTTTCCGAAATTGACGTCCGGCGGGATGATCGGCTGTATCGCCCTGACCGAGCCACATACCGGATCGGACGCCGGCGCCATCCGGACCCGAGCAGAGCGCAGGGGCGATCATTTTGTGCTCAACGGGCAAAAGAATTTCATCACCGCCGGTCGCCGCGCGGGCCTCGCCATGATTGTCGCGGTCACCGATCCTGCTGCGGGCAAGCGCGGCATTTCCACCTTCCTCACACCGACGGACAATCCTGGCTACAAGGTCCTGCGGGAGGAGGCGAAGCTGGGCCACCGCAGCAACGACACCTGCGCCATCGCGTTTGAAGATATGGTGGTTCCCGCGACCGATTTGTTGGGCGCGGAGGGCCGGGGCCTAGGCATCGCCCTGGCCAATCTATCTGCTGGCCGCATCGCCGTCGCAGCGCAAGCGGTCGGTGGTGCCCGCGCGGCGTTCGAGGCGGCCCTGGCCTACGCACAGGAGCGGGAGTCGTTTGGCAAACCGATCATCGAACATCAGGCAGTGGCCTTTCGCCTGGCCGATATGGCGACACAGATTGAGGTGGGTCGGCAGATGTATTTACACGCCGCCCTTATTCACGACAGCGGCGCGCCCAGTCTGCAGGAGGCGTCTATGGCCAAATTGTTCGCCTCGGACATGGCCGAAAAGGTCGCCTCTGATGCCCTGCAAACATTCGGTGGGTATGGCTATTTAGAGGATTTTCCCGTCGCCAAAATCCTCCGCGACGTGCGCGTCTATCGCATCTACGAAGGCACCAATGACATCCAGAAAATCGTCATCGCACGGGCCCTCACTAAAAACTGATTGGAAAATAGTTAGGGGCTGACCCAGATAACGCCGATGAGGTGTTATTATGGACCGCATGCGAAA
>JAPKBD010000156.1 GCA_028824965.1 Alphaproteobacteria bacterium
CCCGAATTCCTCGACAAATCAAACCAGGCATGCGTTTTTCAGCAGCCTGTTAGAGCATATCGCGGTTAATCGGAACCATTTGACCGGTTCTCCAGGCCCCGTGGGTAGGCGCGGTTTGCAGGTCGATACGGGATATCGTCCAAAAACCGCAACGCCGCCACGGGGCCTAGAGGGCCGGCCTGCTGTGGCGCTACTAAGCCATTGGGCGGCGTTGCGTAGCTTGCCCGATGTCCCACATCGCGCTACGCCACGCGCCTACCCCAATGGCATAGTAGCGCCATCAAATGATACCGATTAGCCGCGACATGCTCTAAACTACCGGCAAGCATAGTTTCAAATGAGGTAATGAGTTGTGGATTACGTCAAGGTAGAAGACGCGCGAGATAAACCGGGTTTGCGCCTGGCCCTGACCATGGGTGTGCCGGGGCCGTGGAGCCAGGCGGCGAAATATCTGTTCGAATACAAAGACATTCCTTTCATGCCTGTAGGTCAGGTGGGCACACAGGATAATCCTGAACTGTTTGACTGGACCGGCCATCGAAATGCCCCTGTCGCTGTCTTTGAGGGCGAAGCACCACGGGTTGGCTGGTACGAAATTATCATGCTGGCCGAACGGATTGCACCGACGCCTAGGTTGTTGCCGAAAGACCTGGTTGCCCGCGCGGTGACAATCGGCCTGATTGCTGAAATGGCCGCGCCGGGCGGCTTTGCCTGGCAGCGGCGGCTGCAAATGGTTGATGTGATGTATGCCGCATCCGATGATCCTAAGGCGCGCAAACGGCCAGATATTCTGGCTGCGCGATACGGCCATAACAGGGCGGCAGCCGATCAGTCACATCAGGCATGTAGCGAGTTTTTGAACGGATTAGCAGCGCACCTAAAATTTCAGGCAGCCCGTGGCAGTGATTATCTGGTTGGTGATAGCTTCACGGCAGCGGATTTGTACTGGGCCTGTTTCTCCCAATTGCTAATGCCAATGGCGGACGACCTGAACCCTATGCCTGAGCGTCTGCGGGGTCCTTATACTGCGCCCGAAACATTGACTTTCGATCCTATGTTGATCATTCATCGCAACACGATGTATGAACGGCACCTTAGCTTACCATTAGAATTTTAGGGAACTGAATAGATGAAGATTTTAGGGATTTCGGGCAGCCTGCGCGCCGATTCATTCAACACGGCGTTGTTGCGCATTGCACAGAAAGTGGCACCAGCCGGTATGGAAATAGAGATCGCGGATATAAAAGCATTTCCGGTCTATGACGAAGATATCTATGTGAATGGATTTCCCGACGCCGTCGCCACCTTCCGGGCCCAGATCGCTGCCGCAGATGGCTTTCTGTTCGCAACACCGGAATATAATTACGGCATGTCAGGCGTGATCAAGAACGCCATAGATTGGGCCTCCCGCCCACCGGAACAACCCTTTGATGGCAAGGCCATGGCCATGCTGGGGGCCAGCGCAGGTAAGTTGGGCACAGCATTGGCACAACAACAGCTGCGCCAGGTACTGGTCGGCCTGAACGGCCAGATCGCGACCAAGCCGCAAGTCTTCATCGGTGGTGCCTTTCAGGCGTTTGATGAAAACGGTGCTTTGCTGGATGACACCGCTAATGGTCTGATTGGACAGCTGTTGGTCTCGCTTCAGGAATTGTGCCAGCGCACGGCAGCTGCTTAGTTGCAATGAAGCGCATCTCTGTCATAGCTTGGCTCGTCCTAGGCACATTATTCGTGCCAGCGGCGGGCTGGGCCTTTGACGAGACTGATCAGATCGATCAGAAACGTTTCAAATCCATGAAAACCTGTTCGGGCTGCCATTTGTTGCAGCCCGGTACAAACGGTGTGGTGAAAATGATCGGGGCCAGGATGCAGGGGGCTGACCTGCGCAGCCTGGATATGCGGCAGGCGGATCTGCGCCGGGCTGATTTGCGCGGGGTCAACCTGCACAAAGTTAATCTGACCGGAGCGAAATTAAAGGGTGCGCTGCTGCGGGGCGCTAATTTGCGTGGGGCCATTCTGCGCGATGCAAACCTGTGGGGGGCGGATTTGACGGGCGCCAAGATGAAGGGTGCGGATTTGCGCGGCGTTAATCTTAGCCGCGCCAACTTGTTGAATGCAACCATGCTAGACACCCGGATGCGTGGGGCCATTCTATGCCAAACGACAATGCCGTCAGGCGAAATGGAAAGGCCTGATTGTCCGTGGTGGAAGCAGGAGACGTGGAAAGCCCCTGCTAAAGTGGCAAGCCAAGGCGCACCGACCTTGCAATCAGAAACCAAACCAATCCCGATTAAAAACCAAGCAAAACCGGCACCTGTTGACGCCTCGACTTTCCTAGGTCGATGGCTTCATATCACCGTGACCACGCCTGTTGAGCGGGCGGCTGATTTCAACTAATCCCTTAATTCCCGACGCAGGATTTTGCCGACCGGAGATTTCGGCAACTCATCGATGAAGGCAATTTGCCGCGGCACTTTATAGGCTGTCAGGTTCTTTCGGCAGAAGTCGGTGACATCCTCCGCACTCACATCTGCATCGGGCATTTTGACCACAAACAATTTCACCGCCTCATCCGTACGTTCGTCAGGGACCCCGATGCAGGCGGCTTCCAACACGCCATCCATATTGGCCACAACAGCCTCAATCTCGTTGGGATATACATTGAAGCCTGATACCAGGATCATGTCTTTTTTGCGGTCGACGATTTTAAACCGCCCTTCGTCTGTCAAAATAGCGATATCACCGGTGCAGAAATAGCCGTCCTTGGTGGTGACGGCGGCCGTCTCCTCATCCTTGCGCCAATAGCCCACCATGACTTGTGGGCCTTTAACACATAGCTCGCCCGGGTCGCCCTGGGCTACATCATTGCCATCGTCGTCGCGCAGGACGATATCTGTTGAAGCCATGGGAATGCCGATGGTGGCGGTAAATTCATCCTGGCCGGGCACATTAAATGTCACCACGGGGGATGTTTCCGATAGGCCATAGCCCTCCGTAATATGCACGCCGGTCACCTCGCGCCATTTGTTCGAAATAGCTTCCTGGATCGCGGTGCCCCCGCCACCCGTTAAACGCAGGTTTGAAAAATCAAGCTCCTCAAAGCCAGGCGTGTGTAACAGACCATTGAACAGAGTGTTGACCCCGGTGATGACGGAAAATTTCCATTTCGCCAGCTCCGCCACGAAGCCGGGCATGTCCCGGGGGTTGGTGATCAAAACATTGCGCCCGCCTTTGGTGAAGTAGGACAGGCAATTCACCATCAAGGCAAAGATATGATACAGGGGCAGGGCGGTGATCACGACTTCTTCGCCATCGCGGATCATGTCGTCCAAAAAGGCGGAAAACTGTCCAATATTGGAAACCAGATTGCGATGGGTCAAGGTCGCGCCTTTGGATAGGCCCGTGGTGCCACCGGTGTATTGCAGGAACAACAAATCATCGCCTGTGATTTCGATCGGCGTGAATGAGAGTGCCGCACCCGCAGCCAAAGCATCGGTGAACCGCACAACGTTCGAAAGGCGCTCATCCACGGGGGGAGAGGGCAGGGCAGTATTGCCGCAATCGCCCAGGTCAGCGACGATGACATTTTTGATCGTAGTGTTGGCGATGATTTCCGCCAACACAGGCGTGGAGCCAGAGAATATGATGATGGTATCCGTGTCCGCATCATTAAGCTGATGTTGCAATTCCCGCGGTGTATACAGCGGGTTGACGTTGACCTGAACCAAGCCGGCCCGAATATTGGCGAACATAGTGACGGGAAAAGCCATGATGTTGGGCGACATGATGGCAACCCGGTCACCCTTTTTCAGACCAAGATCATTCTGTAGGTATGCCGCCAGATTTTCCGATAAACGGTCGATGTCGTTAAAACTTAGATCAGCGCCGAAGTTACTGAATGCAGCTGTATCGCCATATTTCGCAATGGCCTCAGCTGTCATAGCCCAGACGGAAGAATAGGCGTCCGCATTTATGTCGTGGGGAATTCCAGGCTTGTAATGTTTGCTCCACGGTTTTTCAGTCATCGTCGTTCTATCCCCAAATTTGGCTGCCGCAGTCCCAATGAATAATTGCTGGGTAAGATATATCTAACCCACTCTGTGCGCACGCACTTTTATAACCAGGTCGGGTTGCGGACGTTAACCATCTTCATGCCTTGCGCTTAAGTTGATTTGTAGCGAAAATGCGGTATTAACAAATTATTAGGCATAAATGCGAGGGCGGACGTTGAAACCAAGTTTGGATCAGTATGCTTAGGCATACTTGAAAGGCGGCGTCTATGTGGGTGAACAACCGTAGTCCAAGACCGACCAATTTGGGGATGTTGATCCGTGCGTGAGACCGATGACCACGCCGCCGCTGTATTGCTACATTGCGATAACGCAGTCGCGACAATTACTTTGAACCGGCCGGATAAGTTGAACCCATTGGATCGCACGACGATCATCCAACTACGTGATATTGTCGTGGCCATTGAAACACGTCCCGAAATCCTTGTGGTGCGTATGACGGGTGCAGGCAAGGCGTTTTCAGCTGGTGGCGATCTGGGCGGCTATATAGATCTCTATCAATCACCTGACGATTTCCGGGTATTCCTGGAAAACTTTCATAGCCTGCTTGCTGCCATGGAGCGTTCCACCAAGATCTACATGGCGGTCGTCAACGGTGCCTGTGTGGCGGGTGGTTTGGAATTGTTGTTGGCCTGCGAGGTGGTGGTGGCAGGCGCAGGGGCCAAAATTGGTGATGGCCATCTGAATTTCGGCCAGCTGCCTGGTGCTGGCGGCTCCCAACGGTTGGCTCGTGCTATCGGTGCCCTCAACGCAAAATTCCTCATGCTCAGCGGTGAATTGGTTGATGCACACGAGGCATTGCGCCTAGGCCTGGTCAATCGGGTTTTCCCCGATGATGGGTTGGACGCAGGGTCAATGGCCCTGTGCCGGGCAATGGCAAAACACAGCGCCGCAGGATTGAAGGGCGCGAAGCATCTGGTCAATGAGGGTCTGCGTGGCGATTTGCAAACCGGGCTGCGGATGGAGCTTGAATACGTCCACAATTATGCGACGACGGAGCCTGACGCCATGGAAGGTCTGTTAGCCTTCAGGGACAAGCGCCCGCCGAAATACCGGAAATAAATCCTCCAAGAGCATTTCCGACTAGGAAATGCTCAAACGCCGAGGATTCTTAAGAATAGAGCAATTTTTCCAATCACTTAGAATCGCACCAGTGCCTTGGGCGATTCACGTTAGATCGGAATTGCTCTACCCGCGTCGTTGCGCTGTCGCCTCCAGATCGATGCTCAGGTCCGCATTAATCACCACGCCATAATCATCAGCCGCCCGTTGAATGGTGATCAATTCGTCCATGACATCCGCCTGAACCTTTTCCGGGTCCCGCAACAAAGGATCGCCATAACCACCTCCCGCCGGCCCGACGCAGACAAATCGGTCGCCTGCCGCTACGGGCGTGTGTGGCACTTTGGAGGGCAGTTCGCCGCCCTTGCCGTTGGTGCGGTCCAGGCGCAGACCGGCAGAGCCGCCGTCATTGCCGCCCCGGAAACCCCAGGGCGGGAATTTGTGTCCCTCGCCCTCAATGGAGGCACCACCATCATCGAGATAGACGAATTCCCGGACGGAGCCAAAACCGCCCCGCCACTGCCCTGCACCACAGACGTCCTCCCGCAGTTCGTATCGATCCACGCGCAGGGGCAGGTGGCTTTCGATATCCTCAATGGGATTGTTGCGGGTGTTGGCGTACAGGGTATCGACAGCATCCATGCCATCCTTGCCGTCACGGCCGCCATAGCTGCCCTCAAAAATCTCCATATGCACCCAATGCTCTGAATTCTGCAGGCCAGAGAACGCGATGACCCGTAGGTTACCAATACCGGCGGAAACCTGGCTGGGCGCAACCTCGGCCAGGGCCTTCATCACCGTATCGGCCAACTGGTTGCCGGGGCAGAACCTCGCGATGGTGGGGGCCGGGAAGATGGGATTGGCCAAGCAGCCCTTCGGCGCGATGATCTCGATGGGACGGACCAGGCCGTCGTTGACCGGGATATGGCCGTGGATTGCCGTATCCAAAAGGACCGACCGGACAGTTAGCCAAATGGCGATATCAACAGTACCTTGCAGGGGCATGTTAATGGGTTTGTCCGGTATCTGGGGGGCGGTACCTGTCAGATCGACCACCATTTCGTCGCCTTTAATGGTGATGGCGACACACAGGGGCAGCTCCCTCCGGCTGGGATCCGGGTCATCGAGATAACCGTCGATGTATGTTGTCGCCTTGTACGTCCCATCGGGCAGGGCCGCGATGGCCTGGCGCATCAGGCGTTCGGCATGGTCCATGACATTCTCGCAGGCGGCCTGGAAAATGCTTTTGCCATAGCGGTCGATCAGTTCAACCAAGCGTTCGGCCCCGATGCGGGCGGCAGCGATTTGCGCCTCCATATCGCCCACCACCAAATCTGAAACCCGGATATTGTCGCGCAGGATATGCCACACGGGGATGATTTTTTTACCGCCCTCATAGACCTTAATGGCCTTGAACTGGAGGCCCTCCGCATAGGCGTCGATGGCATCGACAATGCCGCAACTGCCCGGCGTTAATGACCCGATGTCCAGGTGATGCGCCGTGGTGGCGGAAAAGGCGATCAGCTCGTCGCGGTAAAACACCGGCACAATGAAGCCCACGTCAGGCACATGGGAGGCACCGGCATAGGCATCGTTGTGCATGATCACGTCGCCTGGATTGATCGTTTCACCCCGGTCCGCCAAGGTTTTCAGAATGCCGCGCACATAGCCTGGAATGGGACCTGATTGCAGGGGCGTTGATTGCGCGGACTCGGCCAACCCACGGCCCTGAATATCCACCAACCCGGCACCAAAATCCTCCGACTCCCGAATGATCGAGGAATAAGACATGCGCATCAATTTATAGCCCATTTCGATGGCGATATTTTCCAAGGCACCTTGGATCACTGATGCTGTCACATGATCAACCGCCGGGGCATTGTTCTGAATATTCATATCTAAGCTCCTGTCTCGATCAACAGATTACCGCCCCGTTGCGCGGTCGCCCGTGCACCAGGGGGGATGATGGTGGTGGTGTCCTTTTGCAGGATGATGGCCGGCCCTTCGAACACCTGGCCGACGGGCAGTTTGTCCCGTGCGTATAGGGGCGTCGTCATGGCGGCCAGCTCGCCGTCGACGCGGAAATGACACGGGGCTTCATCCAGTAACGCGTCCTTTAAATCGCCGCCTTGGCTGAGGCTGGGCATTTCAATCTTCGGCATCTGGCCGATGCCGGTGACGCGTATATTGACGATCTCAATCGGGCTATCCTCGAACACGTGGCCGTATTCCGCCGTATGGATTTCCTCAAACGCCTTAAACACAATGTCCAGGCTCGCCTGGTCCACCACGCCGTCTGCGACAGGTACACGCAATTCATAACCCTGACCCACATAGCGCAGATCGCCGCTGCGCTGATAGGCCACTGCCTCATCGTCCAGGCCATCGATTTTGAACTGGGCTGCCAGGCCGTCGCGCATGTCGTTGAAATCCCGGGTCAGGCGTTCAATATCCAGATCATTGCTGGTCTGGAATTCCGTGCGGATGGCATCGTATTTCAGGTCCGTGGTCAATAGCCCGGCGGCTGATGTGATACCGGGGTAGGGGGGTATGATCACTTCCGGTATGCCAAGATCACGGGCCACCTCCACCCCATGCAGGGGTCCGGCACCGCCAAAGGCAACCAGGGAGAACTCCCGTGGGTCATGGCCCTTTTGCACCGTTCGGGACCGAATTGCGTTGGCCATGTTGGCATTGATGATGGTCAACACGCCATCGGCGGCGGCCTCCACCGACAGGCCCAATTGTTCCGCCAATTCACCCATGACCTTGTGGGCGGCGGGGGCATCCAGGCTCATCTCCCCGCCCAGGAAGTTACCGGGCTGTAGACGGCCCAGGACGACGTTGGCGTCCGTCACCGTGGGCAAGGTGCCGCCGCGACCGTATGCCGCCGGGCCCGGTTGCGCGCCTGCTGATTGCGGGCCGACCCGGAATGCCTGACCCGCATCAAGATAGGCGATGGAACCACCGCCTGCGCCAATGGTGTGGATATCGATCATCGGTGCCATGACCGGGTAACCGCCGATCCAGGTATCCCGCGCCGTGGCCTCGGCAAACTGGCCGTCAACCACCAGGCCGATATCAGCTGAGGTGCCGCCAACATCATAGGTGATCAAGCGTTTGCGGTCTGATCGATCCCCCGCCATAGCCCCGCCCAGAACGCCCGCCGCAGGCCCTGACAGCAATGTCAGAACCGGGCGTTCGGCAACCATGGCTGATGTGGCCACCCCGCCGTTGGAACCCATGACGTGCAGGTCCGCCCCAAATCCATTGTCGGCAATGGCGGCTTCCAAATCTTGGACGTAGGTGCGAACCTTGGGGCCGATGAAGGCGTTCATTGCGGCTGTTGTAAAACGTTCGAACTCTCGAAATTGTGGCGAGACGGAGGATGATGTAGTGACGAAACAACCGGGATATTCCTCCGATATAATCGCTGCCGCACGATCTTCATGCGCCGGGTTGATGTAGGCAAACAGGAAACAGACGGCAATGGCCTCAACCCCGGCTGCTTTCAATTCCTGCGCAGCCCGGCGAACGGCGTCTTCATCCAAGGGCGTTAGCACCGCGCCGTCCGGCGGGCTTAGTCTTTCGGCAACCACTTTGCGATGGCGACGTTGTACCAGGGGGCGGTCCTGCCATGGCACGTCCTGCATAATGGAATAATGCTGGGGCCTTTGATGGCGGCCGATGTGCAAAATATCGCGATAGCCTTCCGTGGTGACCATGCCGGTCCTAGCACCCTTGTATTCCAGCACCGCGTTGGTGGCGATGGTGGTGCCGTGCAGGACGTGGTCAATATCGCCGCGCGCGACATCAAAACGTTCGCAGATTTCCACCATACCCTGGATCACGCCCCAGCTTGGATCATCGGGTGTGGTGGGGACTTTATGAATGGCGACTTCCTGGCTTTCCGTATCGCCATACATGACGTCCGTGAAAGTGCCGCCGACATCGACGCCGATTAGTTTCATCTTACGAATTATCCCTTACTCAGGCGGCAATATGACCCCTGCGGTTTCTGTTATCAGCCCATATTGATCGGGCTGGCGGTGCTCTGCAAAATTGAACACCGTATTCTTGTAATGATTACACGCATCCAGGTCGCAATCCGCAACCACCAATTCATCATCCAGGGTGCGGCCCTGGGCGACGATTTCACCCGTGGGGGCGACGATCAAAGTGCCGCCCATCATATCGCAGCCTTCTTCGTTGCCCGCCTTGGCCACGCCGACGACCCAGGTGGCGTTTTGATAGGCGCCTGATTGCATGGACAAATTGTTGTGCAGGCCGGCCAGATGGGTCGGCTCAAACCCCCAGGGTGGCTCTGTCGCGGGCGTGTTATAGCCCAGCATGATCATCTCCACGCCCTGCAGGCCCATCATGCGATAGGTCTCGGGCCAGCGCCGGTCATTGCAGATACACATCCCCATAATGCCGCCAAAGGTGCGCCAGACGGGAAAGCCCAGATCGCCCACGTCGAAATAGGCCTTTTCCAGGTGCTGCCATTTACGTTCGGGCAGATGGTCCGCATGGCCGGGCAGATGCACCTTGCGGTACTTACCGACGATGGCACCTTCCTTGTCCACCAGAATGCTGGCGTTAAAGCGCATGGTCCGGCCGTCCTGCTCCACCATCTCGGCAAAGCCCAGGCAAAAGCCGATGCCG
>JAPKBD010000478.1 GCA_028824965.1 Alphaproteobacteria bacterium
TGAGAACCAAACTAGAACATAAGCGCAGGTTTTGCTTTTGTTCTGCGATTTTGGTTGTGCATTGGCGCGCTTTGGCAATCTTGGCGCGATGCATCAAAATATATCTATAGGGAAGGTCAAAAATCACATGTTGACGCGGAAACAACACGAACTTCTCACCTTTATTCATGGTTCCATTCGCAAAAATGGCATTTCACCATCTTTTGACGAAATGAAAGACGCGTTGAACCTGAAATCAAAATCCGGCATCCACCGCCTGATAACCGCATTGGAAGAACGGGGATTTATTCGCCGTCTTGCCCATCGGGCCCGTGCCTTGGAAGTTTTGCAATTGCCCGACGCCGTTATTCCAGGTGGGGAGAAAATGGCCCCGAATGTGATTATGGGTGAATTCAGCTCCGGCGTATCGCGGATGGGCGCGGATTCCGATGATATTGTGTCCATGCCCCTTTATGGCCGTATCGCGGCAGGCACCCCAATCGAGGCGTTGCGCGATCCCTCCAACTTTGTCGATGTACCCCGTGGGATGTTGGCGCGGGGGGAACATTTCGCTCTGGAAGTTGCCGGCGACTCCATGATCGATGCAGGCATTCTGGACGGTGACACAGTTATTCTACAGCGCAAGGATACGGCGGAAAACGGTGCCATTGTCGTCGCCTTGATCGACGATATTGAGGCGACGCTGAAACGCTTGCGTCGCAAGGGTAATTCCGTCGCCCTGGAACCAGCCAATCAAGGATACGAGACCAGGATTTTCCCGCCCGACCGGGTAAAAATTCAGGGTCAGCTGATCGGCCTCCTGCGGCAATACTGAAGTGCCGGTACTGATGCGGGAGTATTAATACGGCGGTCTTAATACGGCAGTATTAGTCCCGTTTTTTGGCTGGTTTTTGCCGGCTCCAGGGCCGGTCACCCCGATCATCGTTGGCACCGATGACGCTGATCACCCCATCCCGCCAGCGCATGGCAATGGCACCGCGCCGCCACAGATCAAACCGATCGATGACCATGTGCGCTGATGGACAATTTATGCGCACGGGCACCGCCGACAATACCACGTCTGCTATGCGGCAATCATCTTCCAAGGCACGGGCATCACGGGCGAAGCCCACAGCACTGCCCGCATGCACCAAGGCGCACCCCAATCGATCACAGCGCATGATCCGTTCATCTTTCACAGGTTCTGCCGTGCCCCATCGGCGCAACCAGGTCGACAAGGTCATGCTATTGCGCCTGTAGGGGGCAGCCACCAAAACCCGGCCATCAGGCAGGCGCGCGGCCATAGCTTTACCCCGGCCATCGATCAGGATATCCGGTGGATCACCCATTGTCGCCAACCCAATACCAAGGCCAATAGCCAGCAGTCCGCCATAGCGCCACCGACCCTGCCACAGGCACAGCCAAAGCCCGCCCAACGTCATGACCGCCAGGGCCGAAATAGAAAATGCCGGTACCAAAGTCACCGCGCCCGGCCAGCCGGCGACCGTTTGGGCCACAGCCAAAATCCCCTGAATGGCATACCCCATGGGCACCAGGGCCAACTGCTCCAAACCTAGAGGCAACAGCATGTAGGCGACCAAGGCACACGGCATCACGAACAGCGCTGTCAACGGCACCGCAAACAGGTTGGCTGCCAGGCCATACATGGCCACGCGATTGAAATGATATGTTGCAAACGGCGCAGTTGAGATAGAGGCCACTAGGGTGGTCAACAACACTGCACCCAGATAAAGGCTCAACCGCCGCGCCAATCCGGCATCGGACCGCCACCTAATCATGGCCGGGCCGAACCCTTCATAAATCGCGGTCAAACCTACAACGGCGGCGAACGACATCTGAAGACTGACCGATAGCAGGCTTTCCGGTGCCCATAACAAAACTGCCACCGCAGCCCAGGCCAGCAGACGAAAGGAAATCTCCACACGATCCAGCATGATCGCCAGCATGATCGCCAGCATCATCAGGCCCAA
>JAPKBD010000157.1 GCA_028824965.1 Alphaproteobacteria bacterium
TTCGCATGCGGTCCATAATAACACCTCATCGGCGTTATCTGGGTCAGCCCCTAATATTATTAGCCAACATGAACGGATCACTTATGATCCAACCCAAACTTCGGAACCGTCTTGTGGAAGTCGCGGCTTGAACTGAACTGTCTTTATATTGGTTTGGCCGCTTCAATCACGATGGCTTGCATCGTATCCAATACTGGACCGTCTCCGTATTTCGACCTGAAGGCGGATTTCATCGCCTTTCGACCTTCTTCCATAAGGTTACTGGCCTCAAACTCAGCCCCCAGCGGTGATCCATCCACCACACCCGAAACCGCATTATCTATACTATCAGCGCGAAATTCGCGAGGTTGCACAGAAAAATCCATCTCGCAGAATCCTGCCGATTCCAGCAAGGTCTTAATGGCGCTTACATCATTGAATGAAAAAGGCATCGACATGAAGGTTATCTCTGGCGAAACGCTAATTGCGGTTTCATGGACCAGTTTGGAAAACCCGTTGTGATCGATTGTGTCCCAGACACTAAAGTATAGACGGCCGCCGGGTCTTAGGACGCGAGCTGCTTCGGTGAACCCTTGAAACTTGTCCGGAAAGAACATTACACCAAACTGACAAACCACGGCATCAAACGATGCATCTTTAAAGGGCAGGTCCGTGCCGTCCGCAATTTTGAACTCAATCGCGGCTTCGGCACCAAGTGCCTTCTGAGCGACGTCAAGCATTCCGGGATTGAGATCGGTGGCGACAATGTGGACTGTATTTGCCAGTGATGCTCTCAGTTGTTTTGTAACCGCGCCGGTGCCGCAAGCAAGCTCCAGAACACGGCCTTCATTTGGTATATCGATCCTGTTCGCAATGTCACGGGCGTAGGCTTCAAACAACATTGGAACCATGTAACGGTTATAATTTGCCGGGATCGAGCCGGCGAATACCGGGCCACTGTCTGCCATTTTTCTCTCCTCTTCATGAGCAATTTTGATCACACACGCACGACAAGAATAAAACCCATAAGCCATCTATAACTTATAGTGGTGTAATCCAAATCGTGCTGCAAGGATATTCGCGCCCAATGTTCGTTGATGGCGCAAAGCAATCGGTTCCGCCCCTGTCATTGTTGTAGGGCGTTCACCGTTGATAGCGAGAATGGCAGCGGCGAAAAATGCCCATCGGCCTTACGCCTTCTTCTCCCAACCGCCCGCTTCCGTCTGTTGCCAGTAGGTCAGCTCAAACCCTTGATCGAGATAACTGCGCCAACGTTGGCGGGCGGCAGCGACCAATTCTTCGTCACGGCCGTCGAACATGTCGATGATCCGGGCATAGCCGTCCGCCGTGCCGGGCGCGCGGCCATCTACGGCGACCAGGATATCGGCACCATTGGGATTTTCGTCTTCCTCCGCCGTGAGGAAGATCGGCTGTTCGGCGGCCGCACCATCACCGGCGCTGCCATGGGGCAGCCAGGACCTATCTTCATAGGTCCACAGGGTACCATTCAACGCCTCCACCCGATCTTTGGAGCCGGCCAGGACCACGGCCTTGTGGCCCCGTTCCATGGCTTTTTCCAACAACTTCGGCAGGGCGCGTTCCAGTGGCAGGTGCAACAGGTGATAAAAGCCGACTTCGGTCATGTCATATTCTGGCCGTTTGTTCTGGCCGCCTGCTGTTGCCTTACTTGCCGCCCTCGTAATGATTGGCGACAAGGCGGTCCAGCATGCGCACGCCCCAGCCGGTGCCGCCCTTTGGCACGGTTGGTTTGCCCCGGTCGGCCCAGGCCACGCCGGCGATATCCAGATGGGCCCATGGCACCTTGTTCACATAGCGTTGCAGGAACTGTGCTGCGGTGATGGAACCTGCGTCCCGGCCACCGATGTTTTTCATATCGGCAATGGCGCAGTTGATTTTCTTGTCATAGGCATCCGATAGAGGCATCCGCCAGACACCCTCATCGACCTCCTGGCCCGCATCGAATAGCTGCTGGGACAGTTTGTCGTTGTTGGAAAACAGGCCCGCATTTTCGTGGCCCAGAGCGATGATCATGGCACCGGTCAAGGTGGCCAGGTTGACCATGAATTGCGGCTTGAAGCGATCTTGGGTGTACCAAAGCGCATCAGCCAGAACCAAGCGCCCCTCGGCATCCGTATTCAGAATTTCGATGGTTTGCCCGGACATGGATTTCACAATGTCGCCGGGCCTCTGGGCATCGCCGTCGGGCATGTTTTCAACCAGGCCGACAACGCCGATGACATTGGCCTTGGCCTTGCGCCCGGCCAGGGCCTTCATCAGGCCGATGACCGTACCGGCCCCGCCCATGTCCCACTTCATCATTTCCATGCCCGGTCCGGGTTTCAACGAAATGCCGCCCGTATCGAACGTCACGCCCTTGCCGACAAATGCCACCGGTTGGGTCTTTGCACTGGCACCCTGCCAATGCATGATCACCATGCGACTTTCCCGGCGACTGCCCTGTCCGACGCCCAACAGCGCGCCCATGCCCAGCTTTTTCATCCGTGCTTCATTCAGCACCTCTACTTTGACGCCCAACTTGGCGAGGGTCTGGCATTCCTTTGCCATGCTTTCGGGGAAAAGCACATTGGCCGGTTCGCTGACCAGATCGCGGGTCATGAAAACACCATCTGCGATGGCATCCAGGGCCTTAAACTGTTTACGTGCCGCAGCGGTGTTGCCCGCGACCAACACTGAAAATGCAGTGACGCTGGGCAGATCCTTCGTCTTCAAGGTTGTACGGTATTTGTCAAAGCGATAGCTGGCCAGGCGGGCACCAAAGGCCATGCTGGCTGCACCCTCCGCCAGATCAACCTTCGCACCCTTGACCGCATCGCAGGCAATGGCGATGGCCTTCAGACCACAGCCGGCAAGGCGCTGATAGGCCGTGCCGCCAATGTTTTCCAAGGCCTGACGATCCAGCTTTTTGCCGTCCCCCAAACCGCCCAGCAATACACGATCCGCATCAATGCCCGCAGGGGCGAGGACATCCAGCCACTGTCCCTTAGCACCCGTGAATCGGGAGGCCTTCATGGCTTTGGTGATGGCACCGTTAGAGGCTTTATCCAGCTGCTTGGCGGTGCTGGGTAAAACGCCACCCGTTAGAATGCCGACAACCAGTGCGCCGGAATTCGGCAGTTTAAGTTCGCTGATGGAAATCTTCATGGACGTCCCCTGAATATTTTAGCTGCCGCATGATCGGCGCGGCGAAAAGGATTTTAATTAGATGGTATCTTACGGCTGATCGCTGTTAGTGCAAGGTGCTATAAAGGATACAAATTTGTGTGAAGGAGCAGGCATGGGCCGCAAAATATTATTGATCACCACAGATCAGCAACGCCACGACGCCTTAGGCTGTACGGGCGGCACTGTTGCCCGCACCCCGGCGATTGATCAACTGGCGGCCTCTGGTCTGAATTTTCGTCAGGCGCGGAACCAGAATACGGTCTGCATGCCGGAACGGGCGACCATTTTAACCGGGCAATATATCCGCCGCCACGGGGTCACCTCGAACGGTATTCCTTTGCCCGTAGACGCGCCCAACCTGGCGGCCTATTTGCACGAACACGGCTATCGCACGGCGTTGTTGGGCAAGGCGCATTTTGAACCGGCATCTCACACAGACTATTTTGAGAACTGGGCTGCAAGCAAAGGGTCCACCGGGCCCCATCGGGGGTTTGATCGGATGGAATTGTGCGGCCATACGGGCCGGCCGGGCCGTAGTCTGACCCACTATCCCCGCTGGCTGCGGGATGAACATCCCGAAGCGGTCGATGGCTTCCATGAATATACCGCAAATGGGTCGCCCAGTGGACGGGGTGGCGGTGATACGGATGCGCCTCAGGTCTGGCATAATTCAATTCCGCGGGAGCAATATCACACGGACTGGACCGCCGACCGCACCATGGCTTTCCTTGATAGTCTATCTGATGATGAGGATTGGTTCGTCTGGATGAGCTTCCCCGATCCTCATCACCCTTGGGACCCACCACAGAGCGAATTGGGACGGGTGAATTGGCGGGACCTGGATTTGCCGGACGCTTATCCGGGCTCGGCCGAAAAAACGGCGGCCATTCTGGCGCAAAAACCCCGCCATTGGCTGGAATGGTTCGAAGGGCGCGGACAGTTCAATTTCGAAGTGCCTCCAGATTTAATCTCCGCCAATCTGACGGAGGATCAAATTCGTGAGGTCAACGCCATGGCCCATATTTCTAACGAATTGATCGACGAGGCCGTGGGGCGCGTAGTGGCCCATATCGACGGCAAGGGCTGGGGTCGGGATACGGATATCTTTTACACCACGGATCATGGGGAATTTCAGGGTGATTTCGGGATGCTGTTCAAGGGCCCTTATCACGTGGAAGGCTTGATGCGATTGCCGTTCATCTGGCGTCCGGCGGCATCCGCGAGCATCGCGCCTGACGAGATCCACGCCCCCGTTGGCCATGTGGATCTGGCACCGACCATATGCGCTGTTGCGGGCTTATCCGTGCCTGATTGGATGCAGGGACAGCCCTTGCCTACCAGCGATTCGAATGGGGCGACAGCTGGGCGGGAACGCACCATCACTGAATGGCAGGACAGTTTTGCCGGCAACGATATTACCATGCGGACCCTGTATCGTGACGGCTATATCTGCACCGCGTACGAGCGGACTAACTATTATGACAGCGATGATGTGGGGGAGTTGTATGACCTTGGCGAAGACCCGCAACAATGGCGCAATTTGTGGAATGAACCTTCGTTTCAAAGCCTGAAGTCGGATCTTGTGGCCGATCTATATGACAACCTGGCACCGGGCGGGGATGAGCCGTTGGAAAAGGTAGCCCAGGTATAGTCGAGTATGATCAGTATTGTCGGGTAACCGGGCGTGACTTTATGTCGTTACGCTTAAGGAATAGCGGCAAAGTAACGCCATAAAGTATTGCGGGGCATCTGTTCTTCTGCCCCGCATGGCTGTATGTTTAGCGCCGTGCCCAGATTGCAAAAATATATCCTTCGGCAATTGGCCGGACCGTTCGTTTTCTTCCTGTTATCCCTGACGGGTGTGATCTGGTTGACGCAGTCCCTGCGCTTTGTCGATTTGATTATCAACAAAGGGTTGTCCGCCTCCTTTTTCGCGCAATTGACCCTGCTGATCCTGCCCAATGTCCTGATGATCATCCTGCCCATCGCCTTGTTTGCAGCCGTCCTGTACGTCTACAACAACCTGGATGGGGACAGCGAAATCGTCGTCATGCGATCCGCCGGCATGGGCAATCTGGCCCTGGCGCGCCCGGCTTTGATCTTGGCGGTGGTGACAACGCTGTTTGGCTATTTCCTCTCCCTCTATCTGATGCCTACGGGCCAGCGGGCCTTTAAGGACATGAAAACATCCCTGCGTACCAACCTCTCCTATGTTCTGTTGCAGGAAGGCACGTTCAATACCATTGGTGACAGCCTGACGGTTTATATCCGGGCCCGTCAGTCGGGCGGGGAGATGCTGGGCATTCTGGTTCACGACAGCCGGGACCGCCAACGACCCGTTACCATGATTGCCGAAAAGGGCGCCATGGTCCGCACGAAGGCAGGGCCGCGCTTTATTATGGTCAACGGCAACCGGCAGGAGATAGACCACAGCGCCGGGCAATTATCCTTGTTGCAGTTCGACCGCTATGCCCTGGATTTAAGTCAGTTCGTCCGACAAGGGGGCGATCGGTGGTTGGAGCCGGGGGAACGCTATCTGCACGAACTATTCTGGCCCGGCACAGGCCCTGATGATATCGCCAATGCCGCCCGCATGCGGGCAGAGGGGCACGACCGCCTGGCGGCTCCCTTATACAGTGTGGCGTTTGCACTGATCGCGTTGGCGGCTGTGCTGTCGGGGGAGTTCAACCGCCGGGGCCGGCGCATGCGCATTCTGTTCGCAGTGGGCTGTATTGCCGTGTTGCGGGCAGGGGGTTTGGGGTTGGTCAGTCTGTGCGCCAAGATCCCCGCGCTGATCCCCTTGTTGTATCTGAATATCCTGCTGGTGATGGTCATATGCCTATACGCCTTGTTGCGAGGTCGGCTTTTGCCCCGGCAACGGTTAAGCCAGCAGCAAATGCAACAGTTGGACGCGGAGCCTTTCTGATGCGCCTATCGCCGACATTTTCGCTGTATCTTGGCCGGCAGTTTTTGTTGGGCATCGGCTTTGTCATGGCCGTCCTGATGGCATTGATATTTCTGATCGATGCGGTGGAATTGCTCCGCCGCGCCTCGGGCCGGGAAGACGCGGGCATAGGCCTGGTGCTGGGCATGGCCGCGTTGAACCTGCCCAGCCTGGCGCAAAAAGTATTGCCGGTGGCAACCTTGTTTGGGGCCATTGTGACATTTTCCAAGCTGACCAGAAGCAACGAATTGATTGTGGCGCGGGCCGCGGGCGTTTCCGTCTGGCAGTTCCTGGCCCCGGCACTGGTCATTGCCCTGTTGCTGGGCGGGTTCATGATAACTTTGTTCAACCCCCTCGCCGCCATGATGTCGTCCCGGTATGAGCATTTGGAAGGTCGGTATTTAGAGGGGCGGCAGAGCCTGCTGGCGGTCTCTGCCACGGGGTTGTGGTTGCGCCAGGCGGATGAGTTTGGCCAATCGGTGATCCATGCCCGGCATGTCTCTTCTGCGGGTACAGAGCTGCGGGATGTCATCGTCTTTCTATACAAGGGCACGGATGAATTCGTCGGCCGGATAGATGCAAAAAATGCTACTCTGGAAGATGGCCGTTGGCGTCTGACGGATGCACTGTTGACCGAGCCGCAGGAGCCGGCATTGCGTCTTCCGGAATACGAGATCAAGACAACCCTGACCCTGGCCCAGATACAGGAGGGCTTTGCCTCTCCACGCACGTTGTCATTCTGGTCCTTGCCAAGCTTCATCAAAACGTTGGAGGCGGCGGGCTTTTCCGCGACCCGCCATCGCCTGCATTGGCACGCCATATTGTCGACGCCATTGCTGTTGGCCGCCATGATATTGTTAGCGGCAACGTTTTCTCTACGGCTGACCAGGTCCGGCCACACGGGGTTGTTGTTAGGTGCGGGCGTGTTGACGGGCTTTTTATTGTATTTCGTATCCGACGTGGTGCATGCCTTTGGCATTGCCGGTAACCTGCCGGTTATCCTGGCGGCCTGGACCCCGACGGGTGTTTGTACCTTGTTGGGCCTGTCCCTGTTGTTGCATCTTGAGGACGGTTAGGGAGATGTTGGCGTACGATGTTTAGGCGGGGCGTTTTCAACTATCGGGGCTGGTTGACCCAGGCGTTCGCGCTCTCGCTCTCGCTGCTGTGGCTTTGCACGCTGGCATTATCGCCGGTTGTTGCACAGACTGCGGGTCAGGTGCCGGGCCGGAATATAGGTGAGGCACCGTTCCTGTTGTCGGCGGACCAGATGGTCAATGACAGCGAACTGGGACAGGTCACGGCCAAAGGTAATGTGGAGATCAGCAGCCAGGGCCGTGTCCTGTTGGCCGACAGCATCAGCTATAACCAGCGGGACGGCATTGTCACCGCATCAGGCAACCTGACTTTGATGGAACCGGGCGGCGAAGTCATATTCGCCGAACATATGCAATTATCCGAAGACTTGACCGAAGGCTTCATCGAAAGCGTTCGGATCCTGCTGGCGGACAAATCCCGCTTTGCAGCGAACGGCGCCCGCCTCCAAGGTGCGAACCGGACCGATATGGTCAAGGCAGTTTATTCACCGTGCGAGATTTGTAAGGAGAACCCGGATCGCCCGCCCCTGTGGCAGTTGAAGGCATTCCGCGTGACCCATCATCGCGACGAGCGTGAAATTGAATACCGGGATGCGGTGCTGGAAATCTATGGCGTGCCCGTCGCCTATTTACCTTATTTCCGCCATGCAGACCCCACGGCACCGCGCAAAAACGGCTTCCTCGCGCCAGAGCTTAGTTCATCGTCCGAGCTGGGAACGAAGCTGCAGGTGCCCTATTTTTGGGCCATCGACCGGGATCGGGACCTGACCATTGCGCCGATCTTCACCTCAAAGGAGGGCATTGTGGCAACCGGCGAATACCGTGCCCTGACATTGCGGGGTGGCTATGAGGCCCGGGGCAGCCTGACCTATACGGACAAGCGCAGCGACGAAAACGAAAAATTGGACGATATGGAATTCCATGGTCACATCGATGCCCTGGGCCGGTTCGCCATTGATGAAACCTGGCGCTGGGGCTTTGACCTGTCACGATCCACCGATGATACCTATCTGGATCGCTATGGCTTTGGCGATGAAGACGTCCTGACGTCCGATCTTTATGTGGAAGGTTTTCGCGGCCGCGATTATATGGCGGCATCCGCCTATAGCTTCCAAGGTTTGAAGGTGGATGATGATCCGGGTTCGACGCCGCTTGTGGCACCTTTGATGGACTATTCCGCGACGGTTGAGCCCGAACACCTGCCGGGGCGTCTGATATTCGATGCCTCCCTTGTGTCCCTGTATCGCGATGATGATTTTGACAGCCGGCGGGCCAGCTTTGATGGTACCTGGCAGATGCCCTACGTTGGCCCGGCGGGGGATGTATACACCCTGACGGCTAATCTCGGCACGGATCTGTATTGGCTGAACGGCTTTGCCGCGCCGGGACAGGCGGCAAATATTTCGACCGAAGATGGGTTTGAGGCGCGCCTGCGGCCAACCCTTGCCCTGGATTGGCGTTTCCCCTTCATCCGCCGGGATGGCTCCGTACGCCAGGTTATTGAGCCCATTGCCCAGTTTATCCTGACCCCCTATGGCGGCAATCCAAAGGAAATTCCCAACGAAGACAGCCGCAGCCTGGAATTTGACGATACAAATTTGTTTAGCCTGAACCGGTTCCCCGGCTATGATCGCGTGGAAAGTGGGCCCCGCGCCAACCTTGGCTTTAAGGCATCGCTGTATGGCGCTTCGGGCGGTTATACCAACCTGACCGTGGGCCAGGTTTTTCGCGTCAAGGATGATGATACGTTCGCCAGGAAAACCGGCCTGGATGATCACCGCTCCGACTATGTCATGGCGCTGCACGTGGCACCCTCGCCCTTCTTTGATTTGATCAACCGGGTGCGCCTGGACCGAAACAGCTTTTCCCTGCGCCGGAACGAGATTTATTTCTCCATCGGGCCGAAAAAGCTGCGTTTCAACACCACCTATGCTTCCCTGGAGAAGGAACTGACGACGGACGATTTAGACGCGCGGGAGGAGATTTATAATTCCCTGCGCTGGGAAATCGACGAACGCTGGATCGCCACCCTGGAAAGCCGCCGGGACCTGCGTGAAGACAGCCAGATCAACGCGTCCGGCGGCATTCAATACCTGGACGAATGCATCGGCTTCGGCGTCACGGTAGAGCGCGATTTCACCCGGGACCGCGACGTAGAACCCTCAACCTCCATCCGCTTTCGCTTCTTGTTGAAGAATTTGGGTTAGGTGTTTTTTGTGCCAAGCTTCGCCGCATAAACGCTGACTTTCGAACGATGTCCCGGCAGGTATCCGCTGCGCCCGTTTTTGTCTACAGGGGTATCACCAAGAGGACGTCGATCTGCCTGGATTCCAGAACTACGGTTCGGGACGTGAGCAATGCGCGGCCCTCTGAAATAGTGCATTCATCGAGATACTTCCCCGTAGCAAAGCGGATATCCCGACCGTCCTGCATGGTGCGGATTACGGAAAAATTGGTCCGCGCACGGTAACTGTCACCGTCTTTGTAAATGCGCGTGCGTCCGAGCAGGTGACAATAGGTATGGGGCTCGTAGATATTTGCC
>JAPKBD010000479.1 GCA_028824965.1 Alphaproteobacteria bacterium
TGTTGCAGCATTTGCAGGGAGGGGGTGTATTCCCAATGACGCTCCGGCACCGGGTTCAACCAACAGGCATGTTTGAAATGATCGAGCATGCGTTCCATCCAGACCTGGCCCGCTTCTTCATTCCAATGTTCCACACTGCCGCCTGGATAGACGATTTCGTAGGGGCTCATGGTCGCGTCACCGACAAAGATCAGCTTCCAGTCCGGGCCATAAGTGTTGATGATCTGAGATGTCGGGATGTGCTCCGTATGCCGGCGGCGGTTGTCCTTCCAGACTTTCTCGTACATGCAGTTGTGGAAATAATAGGATTCCAGATATTTGAACTCCGTCCGCGTGGCGGAGAATAACTCCTCCATCGTGCGAATGTGATCATCCATGGAGCCGCCCACATCCAGCAGCAACAATACCTTGACCGTGTTCCGCCGTTCCGCCTGCATCTGAATGTCGATCCAGCCGCCGTTCTTGGCTGTACTTTTAATTGTGCCGTCCAGATCCAGCTGATCCGGCGCGCCTTGCCGGGCGAACTGACGCAGGCGGCGCAGGGCGACCTTGATATTCCGGGTGCCGAGGACCACGTTGTCATCGAAGTTACGGTATTCCCGTTTGTCCCAGACTTTGACGGCGCGGCGGTTGCGGGATTTCTCCTGGCCGATGCGCACGCCTTCAGGGTTGTAGCCATTGGCGCCAAAGGGAGAGGTGCCGCCCGTGCCGATCCATTTGCTGCCACCCTGGTGACGCTTTTCCTGTTCTTCGAGGCGCTTTTTCAGCTCCTCCATAATCTTTTCCCAGCCGCCCAATGCTTCGATCTCGGCCTTTTCCTCTTCCGTCAGGTGCAGCTCTGTTAATTTACGCAGCCACTCCTCGGGAATGTCCACGACCTCGCCTTCCTCCGGCGCTTCCAAACCCTTGAAAACGGTGCCGAACACCCGGTCGAACTTATCCAGGTTACGTTCGTCCTTCACCAGGCAGGAGCGGGAGAGATAGTAGAAATGCTCAACGCTATAATCAGCCACATGCTTATCCATGGCTTCCAACAGGGTCAGATATTCCTTCAGGCTGACCGGAACCTTGGCCGCTTTCAGCTCGTAAAATAGATCGAAGAACATAGGCCTATATCCTGATGTTGTCCCAGTAGCGCGCCAACTTAGGCGAAACGTCGTGCGTCAGAAAGGTGCTCAATTACCCTGTTCGCGACGGGCCAGAAACGCCAGCCGCTCAAACAAATGCACATCCTGCTCATTCTTCAACAAGGCACCGTGCAAGGGCGGGATCAGCTTTCTTGGATCCTTGTCGCGCAGTACCTCCGGCGAGATATCGTCCACCATCAACAGCTTCAACCAATCCAACAGCTCTGATGTGGATGGTTTTTTCTTTAGGCCGGGCACATCGCGCACTTCATAGAAGATATTCAGCGCCTCGCTCACCAGGTTTTTTTGAATATCCGGGTAATGCACGTCGATGATTTCCATCATGGTATCGCGCTCTGGAAAGCGGATGTAATGGAAGAAACAGCGACGCAAAAACGCATCGGGCAATTCTTTTTCGTTATTGGATGTGATCATCACGATGGGACGATTTTGCGCGACGATGGTTTCCTGTGTTTCATAGACAAAGAACTCCATACGATCCAATTCCAACAGCAAATCGTTGGGGAATTCGATGTCCGCCTTGTCCACTTCATCGATCAACAAGACCGGGGACTGATCCTGGGTGAAGGCGTCCCACAACTTGCCCTTGACGATATAGTTGGAGATGTCTTTGACTTTTTCATCGCCCAGCTGGCTATCCCGCAGACGCGAGACTGCATCGTATTCGTACAGGCCCTGGGTTGCCTTGGTGGTGGACTTCACGTGCCATTCGATCAAGGGCCGGTCCAGTGCCTTGGCCACTTCATGGGCCAGAACGGTTTTGCCCGTGCCGGGTTCGCCCTTAATCAAAAGGGGTCGCTGCAGGGTGATGGACGCGTT
>JAPKBD010000158.1 GCA_028824965.1 Alphaproteobacteria bacterium
CCACCCCAGCGGGCGGTGTAATCGCTTTCGCGGGTAAATGATTTGATCTTTTCCGCAATGGTGATCAACACCTGATCGCCAAGGTCATGGCCGTAGGTGTCGTTGACTTTCTTGAAATGATCCACGTCCAAAAGGGCGACGGCCAAATTGCGTTTGTAGCGGTGGGATCTTTCGACTTCGGCATTCAGGACCCGTTCCATATAGCGCCGATTGTGCAGGTCGGTCAGCATGTCCGTGATGGCCATGCGTTCCAGCTCTTCATTCTTCGCGGCGATCGCCAGCTCCATCCCCTTGCGTTCCGAAATATCAGTGAACAGGTTCACCGTTGCAGGCTGGCCATTCCAGTTGATTGGTGAGGAGTTGACGCTTATCCAGGAATATGAGCCATCCAGGTGGACGTGGCGGGCATCGGTAAAAGGAGGCAGAACCTCACCCGCCAGATGCCGTTGATGGCGGTCAAGCATGCGTTTGCCATCGTCTGGATGGAAAAATTGGTCTATGGGTGTTGAGCGATAGGTTTCTGCATCGAAACCGGTAATGTCCAGGGCCATATCATTGTGAAAACAAATCTTGCCGTCCTGAATGACGACGACGCCCTCATTGATGCAGGAGAATAGCTGCTGCAAATTCTCTAACTGCTGGCGCTCATCCTCGCCCAAAAGGTTTTGATCGTCTTCGTCCATGATCTTTGGTCAAACTCAACAGAATTACAGGTCCCATAAGAAGCATCGCATAAAACGATTAAGAAAAACCAAATACCACTACTGCTGTTGTCCCTGACGGGTCGAGAGTGCGGTTCTTAAAGTTTTGTCGGGTTTGGGGCGTCGCCATAGACCGCCTGCGGATCAAAGACTTTTTCTGTCTCTTCGAAGTTCAGACGCGGGGCGACATCACCCAAAGTCGGACCCAGGGGGATGGAGCGGTAGAAGCAGGATCGATAACCCACATGGCAGGATGCACCGCCAACCACATCAACCCGCAGCCAGACGGAATCCTGATCATCATCAATGCGCATTTCCACGACCTTTTGTACCAGGCCGGATGTGGCCCCCTTGTGCCAAAGGACCTTGCGGCTACGGCTGTAATAATGCGCCTCGCCAATCTCTATTGTGCGGCGCAACGCCTCGGCATTCATATAGCCGTGCATCAACATCTCGCCTGATGTGGCATCCGACGTCATCACCGGGATCAGGCCGTCAGCGTCAAATTTCGGTGCCAGGTCAAAGCCTTCTTCGACCTGTTCAATAGATTGCCGGGCCACAAATTTCATAGGCGCCGTGAGGTCTGATTTTGCATCTGTCATGGTGGTGCGTCCTGGTGCAGTCTAGTACGTGGTTTCGCGCTTTAAATAGTGCCTCGCCCGCGCACTTGCAACAGTCTAAGACGTCAATTTGGCTGGTCGTCGACCTTCGCGGTGGAAGATGTACAGGCCGCTGCCAATCAACAATACGGTGCCAGCCAGGGTCCAACCGTCGGGAATATCGCCCCAGATCAGGAAACCAACCACCATGGCCCACAACAGGGATGAATATTTGAACGGTGCAACCAGGGCGGCCTCGGCAAAACGAAAAGTTTCGATGTGCAGATAATGCGCTGTGCAAAGCAATATGCCGGCCAACGCGAACAGGGCCATATCGCCCAGGCCGGGCGTGACCCAACCGAATGGTGCCGTTGCCGCCCCTGCGAGGGCAACGCCCAGGGTGGAATAAAACAGGGTGGTTGAGGATGCCTCGCCATGAGAAATCCGTCGGGTCAGAATATCGCGAAAGGCCCCACAAAGGGCCGCGCCCGCGGGCAGCAACGCGGCCCAATTTAGCCCGCCGCTATCCCAGTCGTTTCCCGGCCTTAGCATGACCAGGACGCCAACGAACCCGACCAACACCGCCATCCAGCGCCGCCAGCCAACTTGCTCCTTCAGCAAAACCGGCGCCAGGGCCGTGACGAAAATGGGGCCGACAAAGGCGATGGCAATATTCTCCGCCAATGGCAGATAGCGCAATCCGTTGACGAATAAATAGGTCGACGCGATCATCAAAGCGGCGCGGGTCAATTGCACCTTGGGGTACTTGATCCGGAATAAATGTGTTTCCCGCCGCCAGAATAGGATGAGGGTGATCAGGATCAGTGCGGTCAGACCCCGGGACAACAGGATCTGGCCGACCTGAAAATCACCCGAGACCCATTTGACCACCGCATCGTTGCTGGTCAACAGCAGGCTGCCGACGACCATGCAGGCAATGCCCCGGCCTGGTGCCTCAACCCGTCCACCCGTGCCTGTTGCCATCAAGGTTCCTCTGAACAATTACGCTCTAAACAAACGAAGGGCCCGCGACGATGCCGCGAGCCCCCAAATTTTATTTTTAGCGATCCTAGGCGCGTACAATCGCGCCAAAAATAGCTAGCAGCCGGCAGCTTTTTTCCACTGTGCGGCGGGCTTGAACTTCAGAACCTTGGAAGCCTTAATTTTGATCGGCTCTCCGGTCTGTGGGTTGCGACCCTTGCGGGCGGCCCGTTTGGTGATGGAGAAGGTGCCGAATGTACCAACCGTGTACTTGCCTTCTTTCTTGGCGGCCTTAAGACCGGCTTGCATTTCGCCAAGAACGAGGTCGACCGTACGGCCGGCTTCGGCTTTTGAGAGTTTGCCTTTTTTGGCAACGCGCTCAACAAGTGCTGCTTTGCTCATATCTATGTTCCCACTGATGCCTGAAAGTTGATGATTCGAATCATCTAACAGAGCGATCCAGACTTGACAAGCACCACCCGTCGGATTCGCTTATCCTACCTGGACTTTAGGGCAATTGCAGGGTTTTTTGCCCGCAACGGCGCGGCATTGCGAGATGCAAGCAATCGTTTGTTAGCCGAAAATAGGCGATTCGCAACCTATATGCGCCAGCCGTTATCCCGCATTTTCCCTTTGATTTTCCGGGCTCTTAGTACGAACGAGGCAATTCCAGGACATGCTGGCCGATGTAGTTCAGGATCATTTCCCGGCTGACCGGCGCAATACGGGCGATGAAACTCTCCCGCAAATAGCGCTCCACATGGAATTCCTTGGCATAGCCCATGCCGCCGTGGGTCATCACGGATTGCTCGCACGCCTTAAAGCAGGCCTCTGCCGCCAGGTATTTGGCCGCGTTGGCTTCCGCCCCACAGGCTTTGCCGCTGTCGTACATGCTTGCCGCTTTCCAGACCATGGCGTCGGCGGCCTCCAGATTGGCCCAGCATACCGCCAAGGGATGCTGAATGGCCTGGTTCATGCCGATGGGGCGATCAAAAACCACCCGCTCCTTGGCATAGGCCACGGCTTTGCGCAGGGCGGCACGGCCCAGGCCCACGGCTTCCGCCGCCACCAGAATACGTTCGGGATTAATGCCATCCAGCAGGTAATAGAAACCTTTGCCTTCTTCGCCCACACGGTCGCTCTCGGGGACGGGCAGGTTATCGAAAAATGTGGCATTGGAATCCACGGCCTTGCGGCCCATTTTCTCGATCACCTGGGCATCGCAATATTTCCGGTCGAAATCCGTATAGAACAGCGTGATGCCGTCCATGGGTTTTTTGCCCTCATCCCGGGGCGCTGTACGGGCCAGCAACAAAATCTTGTTGGCAGACTGCGCGGTAGACGTCCACATCTTCTGCCCATTGATGATGTATTTCTCACCGTCCCAAACGGCCTTTGTTTCAATCCGCGTGGTGTCCAGTCCTGCATTGGCTTCCGTCACGCCAAAACAGGTCCGGTCTTCGCCCTTAATCAGGCGGGGCAGCAACCGGTTTCGCTGCTCATCCGTGCCATGCACCACCAGGGGGTGGGGGCCGAAAATATTCATGTGGATTGCCGAACAGCCCGAAAACCCCGCACCTGTTTGTGCAATGGTCTGCATCATCAACGCCGCTTCCGTCACGCCCAGGCCCGAACCGCCGTATTCTTCCGGCATGGCAATGCCCAGCCAGCCGCCGTCTGCGATGTCCTTGATGAATTCTTCGGGGAATTCACCGTCCGTGTCGCGGGCCAGCCAATAGGCGTCGTCATATTTCTCACACAGTTTGGCAATGGTATCGCGCACTGCGATCTGTTCGTCGGTAAAAGAAAAATCCATTTACTCACCCCGGACGACGCCGGCTCCTATTCGCTGTCAAATTTCGCCCTTTATAGCGGATCATAGGCCCGGCTTCATAGGCCCTTGTTGACAGGCCTTGTTGACGGGTGCGCTTCCGCGCCGGACAATGGCCCTCAATTGGCCCCTGATGGGCGGAAAACAGCGTGAATGAGGAGCGTTAGAGATGAGAGACGGCGTGATCAAGGTTGGCGAGAACCGGTATCAGGAAACTTTTGGCCGCTATTACGAGGATTTCACTATTGGTGATACCTATGAACATCGGCCCGGTCGCACCATTACGGAAGCCGACAATACCTGGTTCACTCTGCTGACCATGAACCAGCACCCTCTGCATTTTGACGCCGAATACGCCAAGCATTCGGAATTTGGCAAACCTATCGTCAATTCCGCCCTGACCCTGGCCATTGTCGCAGGCATGAGTGTCTCTGACGTCAGTCAGAAAGCTATCGCCAATTTGGGCTGGACCGACATCTATATGCCGGCCCCTGTTTTCAATGGCGACACCATTTATGCCGAGTCTGAGGTTTTGGCCAAGAAGGAGTCCAAATCCCGGCCCACTCAAGGCATTGTCGATGTTGAAACGCGGGCCCATAAGGCGGACGGCACGTTGGTGATGCGCTATAAACGCACTGTATTGGTACCAAAGCGGGGGCATGGTGTGGACGACAAAATCCTGGCCGCGCAAAAGACACCTGGGCAGAAATAGAAAGATTTCCAATGACCGAGATACTGACCAACCGCACTGGCGAAAGCATTACGCGGGAAGACGAACAACTATTGCTGGATGCGGTGCAACGCTGGCTGGATCGCGAGGTGCGCGATAAAGTGTTGGCGTTTGATCATGCGGACGAATACCCCCACCTCATGGTGGAACAGATGAAGGAGTTGGGCCTGTTCGGTGCCACCATCGGCCAGGAATATGGCGGCCTGGGGCTGCCTGCGGGTACTTATGCCAAGATCGTCACGATTGTTTCGGAAGTTTGGATGTCCCTGAGTGGCATTTTCAATTCCCACCTGATCATGTCGGGGGCGGTGGAACGCTTTGGTACGGAGGCGCAAAAGCGTCATTATCTGCCGCGCTTTGCCACCGGTGAAATTCGCGGCGCGCTTGCCTTGACCGAACCCAATTGCGGCACGGATTTGCAGGCCATCCGGACCCGCGCGGTGCGCGACGGCGATGATTATGTGATCAACGGCACCAAAACCTGGATCTCCAACGGGATTGAAGGCAATTGCGTCGCTCTGTTGGTCAAGACGGATGCGGATATACAGCCCCGGCACAAGGGCACGTCGTTGTTCATCGCGGAAAAAGGCCCCGGCTTTACCGTGGGCCGGAAATTGGAGAAGCTGGGATATAAGGGTATCGATTCCGCTGAGCTGATATTCGAAGATTATCGCATTAGTGCCGACAAACTCATCGGCCTGGAAGAAGGTTCCGGTTTCCGCCATGCCGTCGGTGGGTTGGAGCTGGGGCGTATTAATGTCGCAGCCCGTGGCGTTGGCATCGCCAATGCGGCCATGAAGGACGCCGTCGCCTATTCCCAGGTCCGCGAAACCATGGGCAAGCCGATCTGCCAGCATCAGGCGATCCAGACCAAATTGGGCGATATGGCGACCCGGTGCGAGGCCTCCCGCTTGATGGTGGAAAGCGCAGCGAAGGCGTATGACAAAGGCGAACGCTGCGATATGGAGGCGGGAATGGCGAAGCTGTTCGCCTCCGAATCCGCATTGGAGAACGCCATGGAATGTATGCGCATCCACGGTGCCTATGGCTATTCCAAGGAATTTCATGTGGAGCGTTATTATCGTGACGCGCCCCTGATGTGCATTGGTGAGGGCACGAACGAGATGCAGCGCATTATCATTGCCCGCCAATTGGTGGAAAGGAACCCGGTGTGAGTTCTTCTGCTACCGGCCTACCTTTATCCGGCATGCGCATTATCGCGGTGGAACATTACGGTGCCGGGCCCTATGGCACTGGTTTTTTGGCGGACCTGGGCGCGGACCTGATCAAGGTGGAAAACCGGCAAACGGGGGGTGATGTTTCCCGCAGCGTTGGTCCTCATTATCTGGGCGACTTGGACTCGCAATTTTTTCAGGCCTTTAATCGCAACAAACGCTCGCTCAGCCTGGATCTAAAACATCCCGGTGGCCGCGCAGTGTTTCACCGTCTTGTTGCGACGTCGAACGGACTACTCAATAATCTGCGCGGCGATCAGCCGAAAAAGCTAGGGCTTCGGCACCAGGATTTGGCGGAATACAACCCCGCCATCGTCTGCGCCCATGTCTCAGCCTATGGCAATCATGGGGAGCGGGCGGGCTGGCCCGGTTATGATTTCCTGATGCAGGCAGAAGCCGGCTTTTTGCATCTCAGCGGTGAACCCGATGGACCGCCCGCCCGCATGGGCCTCTCCATCGTCGATTATATGACGGGGGTAACCTCGTCCCTGGCCCTGTTGGCGGGTATCAACCAGGCCAAGGAAACCGGCCAGGGCCGGGATTTGGAAGTCTCGCTTTATGATGTGGCCATGCATCAATTGAGTTATCCCGGCGTGTGGTATTTGAACGAGGGGGATGTGACCGAACGCGCGCCACGATCCGGCCATCCGTTCATAGTTCCGTCACAGCTATATCGCAGCCAGGACGGCTGGATATTCATCATGGCCCAGACCCAGAAATTTTGGGAAGCGCTGTGTGACAAGATAGATCAACCGGACTGGAAGACGGACCCCCGTTTTCTGGATTACGAGGGGCGGTTTGCCCATCGGGATGATCTGACCCTGATGCTGGATGCTGTATTGATTAAACGGCCCATAGCTGAATGGTTGGCGCATTTTGCAGGCGAGGTGCCCGCAGGCCCGGTCAACGATATGGCGCAGGCCTTGGACAATCCTTATTTCCGGGACCGGGGCGGGGTGCAGGATGTGAACCATCCCGACCGCCCGGATTTTAAAATGATCAACAATCCAATCCGTATGGACCAGCCAATTCCGGCCCGCCCTGCGCCAAAACTGGGCGCGGACAGCGAAGACATTTTGTCTGAATTGGGCTATTCATCGGACGACATTGCCAAACTACGCACAAATAATGCCATTTAGTTGGGCTATCTAGGAAAGCACTAAATTATGAAACTCGAAGGTATCCGCGTACTCGATTTATCCCTGTTTCTGCCAGGCCCATTGCTGACGCAGATGATGGCTGATCACGGTGCCGAGGTGATCAAGCTGGAGCCCATCAACGGCGGCGAACCCAACCGGGTGATCGGGGCGGAGCGTGATGGCACCACGGTGTTTTTCGCCAATACCCACCGCAACAAACAAAGCGTGCAGCTGAACCTGAAGACAGAAGAAGGCGTTGAAGCCGCTCTGCGTCTGGCGGAGAGCTGCGATGTGATGATCGAAGCCTTCCGTCCCGGAGTCGTGGATCGCCTCGGCGTTGGTTACGCTGCCGTGGCCGCACGACATCCCGGCATCGTCTATGCCTCGCTCTCCGCCTTTGGTCAGGACGGGCCGTACGCGAAAAAACCCGCCCACGACATGGCGACGGAGGCTTATGCCGGCATCCTTTCCGTTAACCTGGGCGCTGATGGTCAGCCGGCCATTCCCGGTATCGCCAACGCGGACATGCTGTCATCCATGATGGGACTGTCGGCAGTGTTGATGGCGCTGTACCGCCGCCGGGACACAAATGAAGGCGACTATATTGATTTGTCCATGATGGATAGTTTGATCGCGGCCATGCCCAATAACGTCGGTCCAGTGTTTGCGGAAAAGCGCGCGCCGAACCCCAAGGACGAACGTTCCTGGGGCGGCAATGCCATGTACAACATCTATGGCACCAAAGACGGCAAGCACATCGTCCTGGGCGGCGCTGAAATACATTTTGCCAAGGCAATCCTGGATAAAATGGGCCGCCCGGATCTGTTGGAGGCCTGCCAACCACCCCCCGGCCCAAACCAGGACCCGGCCCGAAATTTCCTAAAGGAGACATTTCTCGCTGAAACCCAAGCCTATTGGGTGGATTGGTTCGATGGCGTCGATGCCGCCTTTGCGCCCGTCAACGACCTGCGCCAGGCCGCCGACGACCCGCAATTCCGCCATCGTGAAATGATCATCGAGGATGATCGCGGCTGGGAACACATCGGCATCCCCATGAAGTTCAAAAACGAACCGGGCAAGGTGGTCTTTGATTTGCCGGAGTTAGGCCAGCACACAGAAACCAACCTGCGCAACATCGGCTACACCGACGCCGATCTTGCCGCAATGAAAGAGAAGGGCGTGTTCTAGGTAGGAACTATTCCTACCTTGTGCTATGATTAATTATCTGAAAAGGGATAATCATGGCGAATGTTAAAAAATCGTACGTCGTCGGCGACAGATTTGACGCGTTCATCTCAGCGGAAATCGAATCCGGGCGTTTCAATAATGCCAGCGAGGTTGTGCGCGCCGGACTGCGCTTGCTCGAAGATCATGAAACGCACCTTCACGATATACGCCGATTGATCGATCAGGGTGATGCGGATATCGAAGCTGGGCGAATCCTGGAAGTTTCCTCCGCCCAGGATCTCACGGACGAGATCGTCAAACGGGGGATGGCGCGATTAGACCCAAAAGACTGATCGTCACCGAAAGCGCACTGGATGATCTGACCGCTATATTCACCTATCTAGCGGAAGAAGATGCGGCTATTGCGACCAAGTTCGTTACTGACCTACATGAAAAAATGATCTGGATCGCCGAGACCGGATTTCCCGGCGTTGCAAGAGATTGGATCCGTCCCGGTTTGCGTGCCTTACCATATCGGGAGCGCTGTATTTATTTTCGTATTGCAGGTGATGCCGTCTATATTTCACGGGTTCTGCATGCCCGGCAGGATGTGACCCAACAGGAATTTGATGGCGGCGATTAGGTAAATTGGTCCGCCGATTGCGTGAAATAGGCTATACTGATCCTGATGCTACCGCGATGAAAGAGAAGGGCGTGTTTTAAGGGAAACACCCGTATGGGAGCGCGATGGGGATATTCAAGCCAGGCAGTTCAAACGACCCGCGCCGCAAGGCCGCCGTGTGGAATGTGACCATCGTCATCGCCATGGTCACCATCACAATCGCCCTACTATACTCAACCTTCGAAGCCGAAGACCCCTGCGCCGACCGCACCAACCTAACCGTAGAACAGGTCTGGGCCTGCGACGGCGTAAAGCCAGAAGGTAGGGAATAGGAAGGGGGGAGTTCGAAAAGAAAGACCTGACCCCGACCGTTCAAGTTTATCGCTATATCGAATTATTGTTTCACGAAGCATTTCCAGTTTCCTGACCATAAGGCTACGCTGTCGTGAATAAGGTTCCTCCATTTCGATGCGATAGCTCACAACATTTCTAAAATTATTACGCTCAGCCAAACCAAAGTGTTCTTCAAGATAATCTTCAACTTCTTCTGCCCATTTTTCCCGAATTTTTATCCACGCAATAAGGTAGGCATCGTCTTTGATTTTATCATTTAGTATCTTGTTATTCCCGTGATCAAACATTGTTGAAAGCTCATCTAATTTGGCTTCATTATATTTGCGTATTTTCAACTGATCACGTTCTGATTCCAGCGTTTGATATTGCTGCCATCTCCGCAAA
>JAPKBD010000159.1 GCA_028824965.1 Alphaproteobacteria bacterium
ACGATCTTTGTGAAACTATGCCAGATGGATGCAACGGATCAGGCATTGGTGCGCATCGATACCGCCCTGGAAAGCAATTGGCAGCAGGGTTCGGTTGCGGGCATGTCCGTCCTGCCCTTGCATGAATTCGGTAACGAACGGGTCGGCATGGTGTGCTGGCAGCCTGGCCATGGCTATTCCCCAGACGGACACCTCGTTGACGGACAACTCGTGGACGAACATCCCGGTGGTGAGGAAATCCTGATCCTGGATGGTGCCCTGGAAGACGAACATGGACGCTATCCCGCCGGCACCTGGCTGCGCATGCCCACAGGTAGCAGCCACACACCGTTTAGCACCGACGGCTGTACTTTGTTTTTCAAGGCCGGTCACCTGGCGGGTCTATAGGAAGGAAACTGAGCCTAAACAAGGGCTCTTCCGTAGGGGCGAACATCACAGCGCCCATATGGCCTTCAGCCCGGTCGTGAAGGCGGTTCAGATCAAAAAATAGTTCGCGCCATCGCTAGCCAAAATGCAGGCAGATCTGGCCAGCTTGCGGTAGGGCCACCAGGATGTGGTTACTTTTTTGTTTGTTCCACAATCGTTGTCAGACCTTGGACGATCTGTTTCGCGACCTCTGGGCCCGCGCCGGTGACCTTTTGGGCAACGACCGTATGCATGGCTTTGATGTGGGTAAAAATGGCCCGGTCTTCGCCTGCTGTGACATTTTCGATCGGTGAAAGCATCTCGCACAGCAACTTTCCAATGTCGGAAACCAGATTGTAACCGAAAGTCCCTGCCTCGCCGCGAATTTCATGCACCTTGTCGTGAAGCAGATCGAGGTCAAACTTCTTTGCATCGCGCATTTCCTGATACTCGGCCACCAGGTTTTCCAGTTCCGTCTCCAGGCGGGCTTCGTAGACGCCTTTCATGCGTTCGATAATCTGTTCCGCGCGCTCTACTGCGGCGTGATTGGCACCGTGGCCGGGGCCAATTTTGGCCAGCAATTTGTTGGGGATTTCGATTTATTCATAATCGCCCGGTTCACCACGGGGGGTATCATCTTGATGGGGGATTGAACGGGGCATATGCTAAATTCCTGTTATTGGTATTGGTCGGCAGTGCTGATGTAGGGCCGTTAAAGCGACTCCAATAGTTTCTCGACATCATCAATGCCATCTTCAACGTTACCTTCATTGAAGTCGGATAGACCCGCCTGATCGCCCTCTTGGAAGCGCCTTTCAGGCCCCATATATTCTTTCCAATTCACCCGCCGGCGGCAGGGACCAAAGAATGATTTGGTGCGCACAAAGGGGCGGGGTTTTTCGATCACCGCCAGAATACGGTCATACAATGTTTTGGCCGAAATCGGCTTTGCCAGCAGCTCGTTCACACCGGCATCCCGCGCCGTTATAATGCGCCATTTTTCCGTGTGCCCGGTCATCAAAATGACAGACGTAAAAATATCGGGGCTGTCTACATCGCCCCTGATATAGCGGGTATATTCCAGGCCATCAACGGGCGACATCATCCAATCCGTAATAATCAGATCAGGGGTAAAATCCTCAATCGCATCCAGTGCCTGTTGGCCATTGGCGTAATCGCGCACATCCTTCATGCCCAAGGCGTTCAGCATAGCCTTGACCAGCGCGCGCATGTTGCGATTGTCCTCGATCAGCTGGACCTGCAAATGTTCTAGGTTATAAGCCATTATTGCTGCCGCATTCGCTAAATTCCGCCATTGTCAGCGCACAAACCGTCATGGGGTTTCCACAACAATTTTGTGACAATAGAAACTAACCGCTACCTGGTAAATAAGTCGTTAAGCCTGGAAATCCGCGAATTATTATTCCAGGGTTGGCCGCACAGCGACATCGTCGGCGCGGGCATAGCAGGCTGTGCAAATGGTAATAATCAATGCTGTGGCTCCAAAAGTCAGCCGGTAGCCCATAATATCCGATATGTCAATTGGGTTAGGGAATGCTTCCATCAATAGGCCGGAAGCCATCTGCATCACGGCGATACCGGCGACAGCGACCAAATTCACCAAAGTTGCCGCCCGACCAGCCATGGCGGCACGAAATAATGCCCGGCAATGGCCATGCAGGGTGACGTAATAGGCCTGTGCGAACATGGTCCACAACAGCACCGGCCCCACCAGCCATAGGCTGAGGTGCCCCGCGATGGCCAAAAAGGCAAAGCCCAAGGCCATGCCGATGGCGGAAATAATCACAACCTTTTTGCGGGAGTTGAAATAGCGATCCAATGGCCCGATGGCGATCAGGCCGAGAGGCCCCATCAATGCCATGCCCAGTAACAGATGGCCTCGGTCAATCGCGTCAAGGCCATGGACGTCCGCTAGAAAAGGGCCGCCCCACAGGCCCAACAACACCATACCGGGACCGAATGTAGCGAACCCCATGATCAGGATATAGCGCATTTGCCGGTTTTTCATGACCGACCATAAACCGGCTAGGTTATCGGCCAGGCTGGTTGGTTTACCTTCCAGGGGGCGATGCCCAGGCGGTGCGTCGCGGACCGTGATGACGATCAATACCAGCATGGCGATGGTCATCAGGCAGACCGCCATGATGGGCAGGCGCCAGCCATACCAATTGACTGCAAAGGCCAGGGGGTCGGTGGCGAGCAGACCCCCAACACTGCCCAGGGCGATGATGCGGGACGAAGTGGTGGCGAATTTTTCGGGCGGGACCCAGCGGGAGAAGACAATAAAC
The DNA here is from genome assembly GCA_028824965.1 of Alphaproteobacteria bacterium. Taxonomy (GTDB): domain Bacteria; phylum Pseudomonadota; class Alphaproteobacteria. Next base: position 2,715 of record JAPKBD010000159.1, read on the forward strand.
GCCGCAATCATGGACGAGGCAAAGCCCATACCCATCAAGGCCCGGCCCGCCATCAGTCCGTGAATAGTGTCCGCTGTGGCAAAGAGGTAGGTGCCGGACGAGGCAATAGCCAACAGCACGGGCACGGTCCGCCGGGTCCCGAAACGATCCAGACACATCCCGATGGGGATTTGCATCAGCGCACCGCACAGGAAGTAGATAGCCGAAATCCCCCCCAGGGCAGGGGTGCCGAGGAATAGTTCCGCCGTCAGTTCCGGTGCCAGGACGGAAATTGAGACGCGATGAAATTGCCCGGTGCCGAACAGCAAGGCGAACAACAAAAACATCAAGACAATCCGGCCCGAAGGCAGGGACGGGATCATAAAATTACTTTCCGAATGAGGGGCGCAAAGGGCGCATAGGGAGCATATGGGGGACGCGGTGCGCCAGTGTGCGCTATAAATGCCTGCATGGATGAGATCACGCAAGTGCCTGAATTGCAGCCCCACCTGGCGCCTGCTTTACCAACCGAATTACCACCTGCATTATGGGCGTGGTTTGAGGCGCGTGGCTGGCAGCCCCGGCCTCATCAATTGGCGGTTTTGGCTCATACCCGCGCAGGAAATTCCGTGTTGTTATCGGCGCCCACGGGGGGCGGCAAAACCTTGGCTGGATTTTTGCCCAGCCTGTGCGATTTGATGGCGGGCGATGCTACCGTGGGCGACCCGGCAGAGTTCGATGGCCGGCTGCATACCCTCTACCTCTCTCCCCTCAAGGCACTGGCGGTGGATGTGCGCCGCAATCTGGAGGAACCCATTGCCGATATGGGCCTGTCCATTCGGGTTGAGAGCCGAACCGGAGACACCCCCCAATCGCGGCGTCAACGACAGCGGCGCAACCCACCACACATGTTGTTGACCACGCCGGAACAGTTGGCGCTTCTATTATCGTATCGCGATGCAGGGCGATATTTTGCCAAATTGCGCTATGTGATAATTGATGAATTGCATGCCTTGGCAGCGAACAAGCGCGGTGATCTGCTGGCATTGGGGCTGGCGCGATTGGCGGGCATGGCACCTACCGCGCGGCAAATCGGGCTGTCGGCGACAGTGGCGGTGCCTGACGAAATGGCGGGTTTCCTCAATTGTGCCGGCCCGGTCGCCGTGATCGATGGCGGCCCCGGTCCACGGCCTGTGATCAATGTCATGGCTGCATCCGCCAGGGTGCCTTGGGCCGGGCATATGACACTGCATGCCATGGGAGATGTCTATCAGGCCATCAAGGGGCAGCAGACCAGTCTGGTTTTCGTCAATACCAGGGCCCAGGCCGAGGTGGTGTTCAATCATCTATGGCGCTTGAATGAGGATGGCCTGGCCATTGCCTTGCATCATGGTTCGTTGGCGCCTGAACAACGTCGCAAGGTGGAAGCCGCCATGGTACGCGGGGCGTTGCGTGCTGTTGTTTGCACCTCAACTCTGGACCTTGGTATCGACTGGGGGGCCGTTGATCTGGTCATCCAGGTCGGTGCGCCAAAAGGATTAAGCCGCCTGGTCCAGCGTATTGGCCGCGCCAATCATCGCCTGGATGAACCCAGCCGCGCCATGTTGGTACCCTCCAACCGATTTGAAGTGTTGGAATGTCAGGCAGCGGCAGAGGCGGTGATGGATGGAGAGCTGGATGGAGAGCCGCCCCGACGTGGCGGCCTGGATGTCCTGTCTCAACATATTCTGGGCACCGCCTGTGGCGGGCCGTTTCAGGCGGCGGACCTGTACGAGGAGGTTTGTCGCGCCGCGCCCTATAAAGGATTGAGCCGGGATAGTTTTGACCGGGTGCTCGATTATGTCGCCACGGGGGGCTATGCCTTGCGGCAGTACGAACGTTATGCCCGCCTGGTTCGTGATAGCGAGGGCCGGCACGATGTCTCCGGCCCGCGGGTGGCGCGGCAGTACCGTCTGAACGTTGGCACTATTGTGCAGGAGCCGATGATCCATGTGCGCCTAAAGCGCGGTCGCAATCTGGGCCAAATCGAAGAATGGTTCATCGATCAATTGGTGATCGGGGACACCTTTGCCTTTGCCGGTGAAATTCTGCGCTTTGAAGGTATGCGCGAGACTGTGGCGACGGTCAGTCGGGCCGCGGGGGTGGAGGCAAAGGTGCCGTCCTATTACGGCGGCAAGTTTCCCCTGTCGACCTATCTTGCCGCCCGCGTGCGCGCCTTGCTGGCGGATGCGGCGGCGCGGGAGCGATTGCCCGCTCCGGTTCGCGGTTGGTTGGCCATGCAACAGCGTCGTTCGGTTCTGCCGGGGCCAGAGGGGTTATTGGTTGAAGGCTTCCCCCGTGGCGGTAAGCATTATCTGGTTTGTTACCCGTTCGAGGGTCGGTTGGCCCACCAGACATTGGGTATGTTGCTGACCCGGCGGATGGAGCGGGCAGGGCACCGGCCGTTCGGCTTTGTCGCGTCTGAATATGCTCTGGCGGTGTGGAGCCTGAACAGGGTGGAGGATGTGGCACCCCTGTTTGGGGAGGATATGCTGGGCGATGATCTGGAGGAATGGCTGGCGGAATCCAATCTGGTGAAACGCACCTTCCGCAACGTCGCCTTAATCGCGGGCCTGATTGACCGCCGCCATCCGGGCCAGGAAAAGACCGGTCGGCAGATGACGTTTTCCTCCGATCTGATCTATGACGTGCTGCGCAAATACGAACCGGATCACATCCTTTTGCGCGCCACGCAAGCGGATGCGGCCACGGGATTATTGGATATTGGACGGCTGGGGGATATGCTGATCCGTGTTAAGGGGCGGATTGAGCATCGGACGCTGGACCGGGTCTCACCCCTGGCGGTACCCCTGATGTTGGAGATTGGCCGGGAAGCCGTGCATGGGGATAGTATTGAGGAGCTGTTGAGCGAAGCGGCGGAAGACCTCATCGAAGAGGCCTCCCGCCTGCTGTAGAATTATCTCAGTAGCAATGATGGCAGCCAAAGGCTGATTTCCGGGAAGCCGATCAGGATCGCCAGGGTGAGGACATCCATGGCCAGGAACCACATGATGCCCTTAAAAATCGTCTCCAACGGCACAGCATCGCCGACCACACCTTTCAAGATATAGACGTTCAGGCCAACAGGTGGCGTGATCAATCCGATCTCTAAAAACTTCACCATGATGACGCCGAACCAAACCAGGTCATAGCCCAGGTCCGCGATGACCGGTGTGACCACGGGCAGGGTCAACAGCATCATGCCCAAGGGGTCCATAAAGGTGCCCAGGATAATATAGATCACTGAAAGCGACAGCAAAATCATAATGGGCGGCACATCGAGATGTCCGGCCCAAATCGTCAACTCCGCTGCAACACCAGTCAAGGCGATGAAGCCCACAAACAATTTCGCGCCCAACACCAGGGCGAAAATATTGGCCGTCTGCCGGGCGGTTTCCACCAAGGCATCCTTGGTTTTTTCCCAATTGAGACGCCCGGCTAAAAAGCCAAGGATCAACGCACCCGCAGCACCGGCTGCCGCCGCTTCTGTTGGGGTGACGAAGCCGGAATAAATTCCCCCCATGACGATCATGAACAAAGCCAGGATCGACCAGGTGCCCTTCAGCGCAACGATCTTTTGGCTCCAATTCGTCTGTTCCCCGCGTGGGGCGAATTCCGGGTTGGCTCTGGCCCGGATCCAAACCATGATCATATAAATCGCGGCGGACAGAATACCGGGGATCAAACCGGCCATGAGAAGTTGGCCAACAGATTCTTCCGTGAAGATGCCGTACAGGATCATCAGAATAGAGGGTGGGATCAACGATCCCAATGTGCCCGAAGCGGCAACCACGCCGGTCGCCAAACCGGGATCATATTTATGGCGCAGCATCTCGGGCACAGCCAATTTGCCCATGGCCGCTGCGGTGGCAAGGGATGAGCCGGAGACAGCTGCGAACATGGCGCAACCGGCGACCGAGGCAAGCGCCAGACCACCATGCAGCCGGGACATCCAAACCCGTGCGGTATCGTAAATATCCCGGGTAAAGCCAGCGTGAAAGGCCACATACCCCATCAATAAGAACAGCGGTATCGCAACAATGGGGAAGGAGGCGATAAAGGAAAAGGGCTCAATGGAGGCATAAGCAAAGGAGGCTTCAAGCCCACGGTCAAAGTCCAGTTCTTCGCCCGGCGTCCAGCCAACAGCGAAGATCATGCCAACAAAACCAACGATAGCCATGCCGAATGCGATCGGCACACGAAGGGCAACTAACCCCAACATGCTGCCTAGGCCGATAACGCCTAATATGAAAGGATCCATGATATACTCGTTGCTTTAATAATCAGCGTCCAGCACGCGGTCTTCTTCAGACTTCGTCGCTGTTGCTGTATTTGTGACTATGCCGTGGATTGACTGGATCAAGTCGACCAGTAAACGCACCGTGAAAAGCGCAACGCCAAAAGTAACGATAAGTTTTGGCGGCCATAATAATAATTCTAGCGGCCCGTCAACATAAGACTGAAATTCCCATGAATCCAGAAAGTCAGCAAATACTGCCAAGGTCACGATAGAGAAGGCGATCAACCCGACGAAAACGCCGAATGTCTCCATAAGGACTCTTGTGCGGTTCGGCAGCCATTCGGTAAAGATCGTCACAAAAACATGCTCCCGCGCTGCTTGCACAGAGCTTAACGGCAGGAAAACAATAAAGACCATGAGGAATTCGCTGAATACCAAATCGTCTGGTATTGGCATGGCAAAAAAATGACGACCCGTCACCGAAATGCAAACCAATAACATCATAGCGACTAAGGCACTGACTGCTACCACTACTGTAGCGCGGTCTATCAAGGCTAATATTTTCACGATTAAGTCACGGGGCTCTGGTTCATTTAGAACAAAATGAACCAGAGCCCCGCCCTTCTATTGACTAAATTCTAGGCCTGTTGTCTCGACTATTTGGGAGCCCAGGGATAGCCTTTTTCTGCTACGATCTTTTGGTATTTGGCCCGGATCATGTTGAATTTTTTAAGAAAAGCGTCGGCGTCTATGCCTTTCTTATTCATCTTGGCGATCCAGTCCGCTTTGAAACTGGCTGCGGCTGCAGTCCATTTCATGCGCTCGTCGTCGCTTAATTGATGGAAATTCATCTTTCTGCCGTCGATGCCTGCCATCATGGCTTCTTTGGCGGCGATGGAATCACCGATATACATCTTGGCATAAACATCCATGTATTCATCGGACGTCTTCCAGATGATATCCTGCAATTTCTTTGGCATTTTGTTCAACAGTTTTGTGTTGATGCCAATGCCATAACCCAGCACCTGTCCCATGTTAGCTTCTGTTAAATGGGAGGTTACTTCATAGTGCTTATAGGCCTTTACGAAGGGCGTGTAATTAATGGTGCCGTCAATTGTACCGCGGTCCAGGGCGGCATAAAGCTCACCAAAGCCAATTTTTACAGGCACGGCACCCAGGGATTTGAACAAATTGGTCCAACCACCCGAAGTGCGGATTTTCAGGCCTTTCAGATCAGCTATCGATGTTACCGCTTTCTTCGCCATCAGCAATTGTACGGGGCCGGTTGTGTTATTGGCCAGGATAGTGATCTTCTGCCGGCTGGTTTCTTTCAGCAGTGCTGGCGAGTTAGCCCGAAGTTCGTGCCACGTCCGCATGCCGACCCAGGCATCGGAATGCAAAAACGGCGTATTGGCATAATTCCAAACCGGGAATTCAGCAGGCGTATAAATGCCGATGATAGAGCCTGTGTCCGCCAGCCCGGCACCCACGGCCTTCATTGTTGCAGCGCCTTTGACCAGCGATTGGCTCCAGAAAAATTTAATCTTGATGTCACCGCCCGAACGTTCTTCCAGTGCGGCGGCCCACCATTTCAAGGCACCGGCGCGTGGGCCACGAGGTGGGCCAATGTCGGCATAACGAAGCGTGTAAGTCTTTGCTTCCGCGTTGTTGATGGAAATCGGCGTGGCGAAAAAGGCTGTGAGCGCAACAGCGCCACATAAAGCGATACGTAACATATTTAACCCCCCGGATTAGGTTGTGTAACTGCCCATGTCTTAATGACATTTGTCAGGCAACATTCATTTCACCTACAACAGTAACCGAAAATTGACATAATGAAAGAGCTTTTAGAATAAATTTAAGTCGTAGTTTGAGGTTCGAAAAACTGGCTATACTCAACAAATCTTTCAGGTAGGTACTTTTCGGGGAGGCAATTTGCAGATGAATATATTTCAACAACAGGCCGCCCAGGACATGGACGTTGCCTTGGCACAATTGCCTGTTCTCGACCTCGGCCCGTATTTGGCGGGGGAAAACGGCGCATTGGACACGTTAGCGGAGAAGATCGCTGATGCCTGCGCGCGGATTGGATTTTTCTATATCACCAATCACGGCGTGCCAGAGGATTTGATCGAGCAGACTTTCGCACAATCGAAACGCTTTCACGCATTGCCGTTGGAGGTGAAAAATCGCCATCCACTCGATGCTGCAAATATCGGTTACATGGCGATGAACACTTCCATGCAGGCCCATTCGACGGTTCATAAGGCGACGACGCCAAATCAGAACGAATCGTTTTTCATCACCCATGACCGTGCGGACGACCACCCGGACGTGGTCAAAGGCACGCCATTGCGGGGGCAAAATTATTGGCCCGACGATCTGCCCGACTTCCGTGAAGGGGTCATGGCCTATTTTGGGGCGGTCAATACATTGGGTCATAGTCTGGTGCCGCCCTTTGCCCGCGCGTTGGGCATGGCGGCGGATTATCTCGATGAAGATTTCGCAGAAGAGAACAATGCCACCCTGCGCATGCTGCATTATCCACCCACCGAAACCACCGACAAAGATATCGGCAATGACTTTGGCACCGCGCCGCATACGGATAACTCATTTATGACCATCCTGGCGCGGATGGAGGTGCCGGGGCTGGCCATCCGTCTGCCGTCGGGTGAATGGTTGGCACCACCCTTGATCCCCG
>JAPKBD010000160.1 GCA_028824965.1 Alphaproteobacteria bacterium
CAAATTATTCGTATTCACCTTGTCCGCAGTGATGGCAGGCGTAGCAGGTGCCTGGTACGTGCCGCAGGTGGGCATTATCAATCCCGGTGAATTCGCGCCCGGCAACTCCATCGAGATTGTGATCTGGGTTGCCCTGGGCGGTCGCGGCACATTGATCGGCGCCATCATCGGCGCGATCCTGGTCAATATGGCGAAAAGCTATCTGACCGCCGCCTTCCCGGAGGTTTGGTTATTCGCCCTGGGCGGCCTGTTTGTTGCCGTCACCTTGTTCCTGCCGAAAGGCGTCGTCGGTGCCGCTAGTATTTGGGGCAGCCGAAGCATCCGAGGCTTGGGGCGCGTGAGGGCAAAATCATGACCGAAGTCCTTTATCTCGATGGTATCTCCGTCAGCTTCGGCGGCTTCAAAGCCCTGAATGATTTAAGTTTGGTTGTTGAAACGGGCGAGATGCGCGCCATCATCGGCCCCAATGGCGCGGGCAAAACAACCATGATGGACGTCATCACCGGGCGTACCCGCCCCGATAAAGGCATCGCATTGTTTCAGGGCGACCACGATCTGACCCGTATGGACGAGGCGGAGATTGCGAACCTCGGCATTGGCCGGAAATTCCAAAAACCCACAGTGTTTGAAAGCCACAGTGTCGAAGACAATCTGTTGCTGGCGCAAAAGGCCCCACGCGGACCCTTCGCGACCCTGCTTGCCAAGCTATCAGGCGAACAGCAGGACGCCATCGACGAGACCCTTGCGACCATTGCCCTGACGGAGGATCGCCACCGCCCGGCAGGCGATTTATCCCACGGTCAAAAGCAATGGTTGGAAATCGGCATGTTGTTGATGCAGCAACCGGACCTATTGTTAGTGGACGAACCTGTCGCCGGCATGACTGATGCGGAAACTGAACAGACCGCCGATTTGCTGCGCCAAATTTCCAAGACCCGATCAGTCGTCGTAGTGGAGCATGATATGGAGTTCGTGCGTGCCCTGGGCACTAAAGTATCGGTGTTGCATGAAGGCTCTGTCTTGTCGGAAGGTCCGTTGGATGTGGTGCAAAACGATGCCAAAGTCATTGAAGTCTATTTGGGGCGCTAGGATATGCTGAAGGTAGACAATATCGATCTTTTCTATGGTGCCTCACAGGCCCTGCGCAAAGTATCTTTGATCGCCAAGCCGGGTGAGGTGACCTGTGTATTGGGACGCAACGGCGTTGGTAAGACGTCTCTGTTACGTGCCATCGTCGGCCAGCAGGCCATCGGCGGCGGAACAATTGAATGGGAAGACAAGGATATTTCCAAAGCGCCCAGCCATGTCCGGGCACGCTCCGGCATCGCCTATGTTCCCCAGGGGCGGGAGATATTTCCGTTTCTGACTGTGGATGAGAATTTGCGTTCCGGCTTTGCCGCCCTGCCCCGGAGCGAGCGGCGTTTGCCGCCAGAGACGTTCAAATTGTTTCCCGTTTTGAAAGACATGCTGGGCCGACAGGGCGGCGATCTGTCAGGTGGGCAACAGCAGCAATTGGCCATCGCACGGGCGCTGGCTATGCAGCCACGACTGTTGGTTCTGGATGAACCGACCGAGGGGATCCAGCCGTCCATCATCAAAGACATTCAGCGCATCATTGCCATGTTGCGCGATCGCGGCGACATGGCCATTGTATTGGTGGAGCAGTATTTCGAATTCGCCCGGGACCTGGCCGATAGCTATATCGTCATGGATCGGGGTGAGGTCGTGCTGTCGGGGCAACGATCGGAAATGGTTGAAACAGATGTACGCCGCTATCTCACAGTCTGACTTACAGCCCGATTCTCAAGGCGAGGCCCCCCCCAAATTACAGCGCCTAAATGGCGCAGCACGGGTTGGTTTTGCCGGACCCGAGAGCCGCCTGACGGAGCTGTATCAAGGCAACCCCTGCCGGGTTCTGCTGCCGCGCCGGTCGAAAGGTCCTGTTGAGGCGGTGTTATTGAACACGGCGGGCGGCATTACCGATGGCGATGAACTAAGCTATTCTGTCGAAGCCACAGGTGGCGCACACGTTTTGGTCACCACACAGGCGGCGGAAAGGGTTTATCAATCCCGCGGTGCCGATGCGTCGGTGCATAGCCATCTGAACCTCCATGATGGCAGCGTTTTGGAATGGCTGCCTCAGGAAACAATTCTGTTTAACCGTGGCGCGCTGGCCCGCAAAACCCACATCACGATGGATGTCGACAGCCGCCTGCTTGCCATGGATTGGCTGATACTGGGGCGATTGGCCAGAGGCGAGACATTACAGGATGCATCCGTCCATGATCAGTGGCGGTTGCGCGTAAATGGCCGGCTGGTCTGGGCCGATGATTTCCGTCTGACGGGCGATATTGAAAGCTTGCGCCAACGCCCTGCATTGCTGGGCGGGGCCTATGCCCTGGCGACATTGATCTATGTGGCACCCGATGCTGAAGCACATTTGAAAACCGCAAAGCGCCTGGCGGAAAATTGTCGGGGCCGAGCCGGTGTCAGCGAGCGACCGGGCCTGTTGCTATGCCGCTTTATGGCCCGTGACGGCCTGACATTACGCCGGGATATTGAGACATTTTTGATACCCTTTCGCGCTGCAATTCACGACCGGCCCCTGGCCCTACCACGGGTTTGGTCTTGTTAATTTATTGGTATTGAGGAGGAAGCTGCATGTTCCTGACCCCACGGGAAAAAGACAAGTTGATGGTTGCGACAGCGGCCATGGTGGCGCGCAACCGACTGGCGCGCGGCGTTATCCTGAACTACCCCGAAGCCGTCGCCCTGATCACTGATTTTGTCGTCGAAGGCGCCCGCGATGGACGCACCGTCGCCGATCTGATGTCGGCAGGGGCCGAAGTGATCCGCCGCGATCAGGTCATGGAAGGTATCGCGGAGATGCTGCCCGACGTGCAAGTTGAAGCCACCTTCCCCGACGGGACCAAACTGGTCACCGTCCACCACCCCATTCGTTGAGGAGCCGTACAATGATCCCCGGCGAAATAATTCCTAAAGACGGCGACATCACCCTGAACCAGGGCCAGGACGTCATCACCCTGACCATTGCCAATAAGGGCGACCGGCCCGTGCAAGTGGGCAGCCATTATCATTTCAGCGAAACCAACGCAGAGTTGGATTTCGACCGGGTCGCCGCCCGTGGCCGCCGCCTGGATATTCCCGCAGGCACTGCCATCAGGTTTGAGCCGGGACAAAGCCGCGAGGTGCCCTTGGTGGCCTATCGCGGCGGCCGCGTGGTGCATGGATTTAACGGTGCCGTCGCAGGCCCGCTGGACAATATTGCGAAGGGTGAGGGCTAGATCATGGCTGCAACAATGAACCGGGGCGACTATGCCCACATGTACGGCCCCACCACCGGCGACAAGGTGCGCCTGGCGGATACGGATCTGTTTATTGAGGTGGAGCGTGACCACACCACCTATGGTGAAGAGGTAAAGTTTGGGGGTGGCAAAGTCATCCGCGACGGCATGGGGCAATCCCAAGTTACCCGCGCCATGGGTGCCGTGGATACGGTCATCACCAATGCCTTGATACTGGATCATACGGGCGTCATCAAGGCGGATATCGGCATCAAAGATGGCCGCATTGTCGCCATTGGCAAAGCGGGCAATCCTGATGTCCAGCCAGGCGTCGATATCATCATCGGGCCATCGACGGAGGCTATTGCGGGTGAAGGCAAGATCATCACCGCCGGCGGCCTGGACGTGCATATTCATTTTATCTGCCCCCAGCAGATCGAAGAGGCCTTGTATTCCGGCATCACCACCATGATGGGCGGCGGCACGGGCCCTGCCACGGGGACGAATGCCACCACCTGTACGCCGGGTCCGTGGCATATTGAACGCATGTTACAGGCAGCTGATGGCTTCCCCATGAACCTAGGTTTTTTCGGCAAGGGTAATGCCTCCCTTCCGGAGGCGCTGGTCGAGCAGGTGGAGGCGGGCGCCTGTGGATTGAAGCTGCATGAAGATTGGGGCACCACGCCGTCCGCAATCGATTGCTGCCTGTCCGTGGCGGACGAGATGGATGTCCAGGTGATGATCCATACAGACACACTAAACGAGTCCGGCTTTGTCGAGAACACCAACAAAGCCTTTAAAGGCCGGACCATTCATGCCTTCCACACGGAAGGTGCGGGCGGTGGCCATGCGCCCGATATCATCAAGGTGTGTGGGGAGGCGAACGTCATCCCATCGTCCACCAATCCAACCCGGCCCTACACCAAAAATACCGTTGATGAGCATCTGGATATGTTGATGGTCTGCCATCATCTGGACCCCAACATTGCCGAAGACGTTGCGTTTGCAGAAAGCCGCATTCGCAAAGAGACCATTGCCGCAGAAGACATCCTGCATGATCTGGGCGCGTTTTCCATCATCGCATCAGACAGCCAGGCCATGGGTCGGGTGGGTGAGGTGATTATCCGCACCTGGCAGACCGCCGATAAAATGAAGAAACAATTCGGTGCTTTGGATGGCGAGACCGGCGACAACGACAACCTGCGGGCCCGGCGCTATATTGCGAAATACACCATCAACCCGGCCATCGCGCAGGGTATATCTGAACATGTGGGTTCGGTTGAGGTGGGTAAGCTGGCCGATTTAGTGGTCTGGTCCCCGGCGTTTTTTGGCGTGAAGCCGGATCTGGTGTTGAAAATGGGTTCCATCGCGGCGGCGCAAATGGGTGATCCCAATGCGTCGATCCCGACACCCCAACCGCAATATCTGCGTCCCATGTTTGCCGCTTTCGGCGGGGCAATGGCGAAATCCTCCGTGACATTTGTCAGTCAAGCGGGCCTGGATGCAGGCGAAAAGTACGGCCTGTCGAAACAAGTCCTGGCGGTTGACAACACACGGGGCGGCATCGGCAAGGCAGCGATGGTCCTGAACAATCACATGCCCAAAATTGAGGTGAACCCGGAAACTTACGAAGTCCGCGCCGATGGCGTTCTCCTTACCTGTGAGCCGGCGGAAGTTCTGGCCATGGCGCAGCGCTATTTCCTTTATTAAAGGAGACGACAATGGAGGAGTCCAAGATGGGACGGGCAGTCGCGCATTTTTCGGCCAACCATTGGCCGTCGGAACAGGCAGCCGATGGCGTCACCCTGGCCTTTGACGACCGGCACCGCCGTCGTATCCGCCTGACCACGGATGGGGGCGAGGCAATCCTGCTGGATTTGCCCAAGGCAAAGGCCATGGCCCATGGCGATGGCCTGCAAATCGATGATGGCCGCTGGTTAGAAGTTCGGGCCGCGCCGGAGCCGTTGTTGGAGATCCGCTGCGCGACACCGCTCGCGCTCATTCGCATGGCCTGGCATTTGGGCAATCGTCATCTGCCGACCGATCTGACGGATGAGCGTCTGCGCATTCGCCCCGACCATGTGATCGAGGCTATGGCGGTCGGCATGGGCGGCCGGGTGGAGCATATTGTTGAGCCCTTTCAGCCCGAGGGCGGCGCCTACGACGAAGAAAATACCACCCACAGTCATGAACCCGGGCATGACCATGACCACTAACGCCACCCGCCTGCTGCGTTTGCAAAGCTGGTTATCACCGGCCTTTCCCATCGGTGCGTTCAGCTATTCCCACGGTCTGGAATACGCAGTTGAGGCAGGCCTGGTGCATGACCGCGAAAGCCTGATCGATTGGCTGGACGGTGACCTACGCTTTGGCAGTGGTCGCAACGAAGCCATATTCCTAGGCCTCGCCCTGAAATCGACGGGCCAGGATTTTCTGGAGGTCGCAGAGCTGGCGGAAGCGTCTGTCGCAACGAAAGAACTGGCTTTAGAAAGCCTGTCCCAGGGCCAGGCATTTCTTTTGACCGTGCAGCGGGCCTGGCCAAATGAAACCTTGAAGGCCGGCGCTGATCTTCTGGTTGAGGCCGGCATCACGCCCACCCAAGCCATCGCCACCGCATTGGCCTGTCGGGCCCATGGTATTGATCCAGACGATGCCCTGCATCTGTATCTACAAGCCTGGTCGGCTAATTTGATCAACGCCGCCGTACGGTTGGTCCCCCTGGGCCAGACGGACGGCCAACTGGCCCAGGCAGCCCTGGAAGATGCGGTTATCACCACGGCGCGGGAGGCCCGCAGCGCGACCCTGGACGACTTAGGGTCCGCCGCATTGATAGTGGACTGGGCCAGCATGCAACACGAAAACCAATATACGAGGTTGTTTCGATCATGAGCACGAACACACAAACGGTACAGCACGATCACGGACACCATCACGGACCTTTGCGCGTCGGCGTCGGCGGCCCTGTAGGGTCGGGTAAGACGGCATTGCTGGAAGCCCTATGCCGGCGGATGAGCGAGAAGCGGGATATCATCGTCATTACCAATGATATTTACACCAAAGAGGATCAACAGATCCTGACCCGGTCCGGTGCCTTGCCGGCAGAGCGGATCATGGGCGTTGAAACAGGTGGCTGCCCCCATACGGCCATTCGCGAAGATGCCTCCATCAACCTGGCTGCCGTGGCCGAGATGAGCGGCAAGTTCCCAGATGCGGAGATTTGCCTGATCGAGTCCGGCGGCGACAATCTGGCCGCCACCTTCAGCCCGGAATTGGCCGACCTGACCATCTATGTCATCGACGTTGCAGCAGGCGAAAAAATCCCCCGCAAAGGTGGCCCCGGCATTACGCGATCGGACCTTCTGGTGATCAATAAAATCGACCTGGCCCCCTTTGTTGGTGCGAATTTGGACATCATGCGCAGTGACACCGAACGTATGCGTGGCGACCGTCCGTTCATTTTCACCAACTTGAAAACCCATGAGGGCCTGGACGTTGTGGTGGATTTCATCACTGACGCCGGTGGCCTTGACCCGCTGACAACGTAAGCTATTGATATTGACCTTTCGCCAACGATGCCTAGATTGAGCCCTAGAGCAATTCCGATTTAGTGTGAATCGCTCTGCGATTCTAAGTGATTGGAAAAATTGCTCGATTCCTAAGAGTCGGAGCATTTTCTAGTCGGAAATGCTCTAGGGCATGGGGACATAGGTACGAACATGAATAAGCCACCAAAATTGGAAACGGAAGCCGATCTGTCGGAAACCCTGGCGGCTGAGCGTCAGGCGGCCCAAGACCGCCGTCCTAGCCGGATCGAGGCGGAGGACGCAATTCGCACCCTGATCCGTTGGACCGGGGATGATCCTGAACGGGAAGGCTTGTTGGGCACGCCGGAGCGGGTGGCGCGCGCTTACGAGGAATATTTCGCCGGTTATCACGATAACCCGGTGGAAATTTTGCAGCGTACTTTCGAAGAGGTCGAGGGTTACGACGAAATGGTCCTGTTGCGGGATATTCGTTTTGAAAGTCATTGCGAACATCACATGGCGCCGATCCTGGGCCGGGTCCACATTGCCTATCTGCCGGACCATCGGGTGGTCGGGATTTCAAAACTGGCCCGTTTGGTCGAGGTCTACGCCAAGCGGCTGCAGATCCAGGAAAAGATGACGGCGCAAATTGCCAATACCATCCAACAGGTCCTCCAACCCCTGGGTGTTGCCGTGGTGATCGAGGCCTCGCACCAATGCATGACCACCCGCGGCGTCCATAAACCGGGCGCGGCCCTGGCCACATCGCGCATGCTGGGCGCATTTAGGGAAAGCGCCTCAACGCGGCGGGAATTCCTCTCCATGATCCGGGGCAGCGGTACGCTAAGCGACTGACCGGAGACCTCTTTCTACGGCGATCCCGCTATCTGGATTGCCGGGTCGAAGCCGGGCAATGACGGGAACATGGCTGAAAATCACCACATATATCATACCCGGACTTGATCCGGGTATCCAGCGACTTGGGGCGATATGTGAATAATTCACACAATACAGCTTCATAAAGTTATGTAGCGCCCTTCTGAAGACGAGCGATAGACCGCCTCTTCAATCTGCAAATTCCGCAGATAGTGCCGCGCCGTATTTTCCAACGGCGCGCCATCCTGTATATGGGCCAGCACATGGGCCTGAAAGGCATAAACACTGTCACCGGCAAAGCCTTGATCGGCCCAGGTATAATCGTGGGCAACCTCTACCCCGCCATGAGGCTTCCACCACAGATCACCGCTGCCATCCAGGCGTAGAACCCCGGCGGAACCTTCCAACCACATCTCGCCCATGGTCAACCGGGTATTTTCGGCAACATGATCGTTCAGGCGATTGCCGTCGAACAGCGCGGTTCGCCGGCCCTCAAAATCAAACATGATGACGCCCGTATCCTCGCCCATAATCGCGGGGTTCAGGCGGCGCAGCCGGGCCATAACGCCTGTGACTTCGCCTAATAGATATCGGAACGTATCGATGAAATGGATCGCGGTTTCATGCACTAAAAACCGCTCCATCGTTTGAAAATACGGCTGTCGGCTTAGGTACGCCTCCGCCCCCTGACCGTCGCCAGGGCGCAAACGGAAGCTCACACCATGCAGTTCGCCCAAGTGACCAGCCTTAATCAAACGCGCCATTTCCCGATACCATGGTTGAAAGCGGAAGTTCTCATGCGCCACCAGCAAACTACCAGCCTGTTCCGCAGCCTCGACCACCTCGACAGCCTCTTCATAGGTTGGTGCAAGCGGTTTTTGGCAAATCGCGGCGAGGCCACGGGACGCCGCCGCCTGAACCAGTGCTAAATGTGAGGCGGGCGGCGTCGCGATATCCACCAAATCGGGTGCAACTTTGTCAAACATTGTTTCATAATCGGTGAAAGCCGAAACCCCATGGATAGCAGCAGCGTCATTTGCCTTTGCCCCATCCAGATCCGCAATGGCGACCATCTCTGCACCCGGCAATCGGGCCCAGGCCTCATGATGAAACTGTGCGAAATAGCCCGCGCCAACGACGGCAACGCGCGTTTTCCGCTCCGTCACAGACGTACATTCCAATGAGACGGTGCAAAGCCCGGCACCGGGCTTTCAAAAGTATAAAGCTTACTGTCCAGCAAATTGCCTAAGTAAGCCGTACGCCGATCCGGGCCGCCGAATGCGATGGAGGTGATGCTTTGCATCACCTCCGTCTTGATATTGTCCATGTGGGAGCGGCCCATTTCACCGGCCAAGTACGCTTTTTCAGTAACCTCCAACTGGGCCGGATCGTTCTCCTCGATCACCACATGCTGCTGGCGATCAGGCGTCACCCGGATCACGCGGTTGGAGACGACGGAGGTCATCCAGAACGCGCCCTCTTCATCAAAGGCCAGGCCATCGGGATAAGTGCCGTGGCCATATTCCACGAAGGTTTCGCGTGCACCCAGTACCGTAGCGCCGCCGTCGCCAACACCGATGCGATAGCGTGACGTTCGCCGGGCCATGGTTTCGTTGACGTAAAGCCACTCGCCGGAAGGATCGACAATCGCCTCGTTGGTATAGCCGATATCGTCGGCCACAATGCGCGCGCCTTTGTCGTCAATCAGAACGATAAATCCATCCGCCACATTAGGTCGGTAGGCAAGGGCGCGGGGATCGTGGCGGGTCGAAAATGTTATCCAAATGCGTTGTTCGTGATCGACGCCTACGAAATTCGCCGATGGCAATTTTTCGCCATCCAGCTCCACCAATAATGGACGTACATCGCCATTTTTCGACAGTCGCCAGGCACCACCGCCCAACGCGTGCAG
>JAPKBD010000161.1 GCA_028824965.1 Alphaproteobacteria bacterium
TGAACGATAAAACGACCCCGCCCTATCGCCCGGAATTCGTGGTTCACAACGGCGAAGTTGTGCCTTATGGGGATGCAAAAATATCCATCATGTCGCCGGGCCTGACCTTTGCTTCTTTGGTGTTTGAAGGCATGCGCGCCTATTGGAACCCAGAGGCTGAACAACTTTACATCCTGCACCTCCATGACCATTTGGAACGATTGCAGTTTTCCATGCGGGTTATTGAACTGGATAATCCGCCGACAACGGAAGATTTCACGACCCAGGTCATCGCCGGGTTGCGCGCCAATGATCTGCGGGAAGACTGCTATATTCGGGTCCAGGCCTATGTTGATGATTGGGGGGAGATCATTGCGACTGGGCCTGTGGGCAGCTCCGTCATTTGCCGGAAACGTGCCAGGGTTGAGGCATACACCACCGGCAAGCATTTCGCAGTAAGCAGCTGGCGGCGCAATGCGGAAGATGCCTCACCGCCCCGCATCAAGGCATCCGCCAACTATCTCAACAGCCGCCTGGCGGGGTTGGAGGCGAAACGGATCGGCGCGGATGGTGCGATCATTCTTAATCGGGACGGCACAGTGAGTGAGGGGCCAGGGGGCTGTATCTTCATCGTCCGTGACGGGCAGTTGATCACACCGCCCGTGACCGCAGGTATTTTGGAAAGCATCACCAGAGCGACATTATTATTACTGGCCCGGGATATGGGCCTGGATGCGGTGGAGCGGGATGTGGGGCGGACGGAGCTGTACCTGGCCGAAGAATGCTTCTATTGCGGGACAGGCCAGGAAATTGTGCCCATCCTATCAGTGGACGGCAAACAAATTGGCGATGGCAAACCAGCCCCTTTGACCCGTCGCCTGCAACAAAGCTATGACGATGTGGTGCGCTGCCGCACCGAAACCTATAAGTCCTGGCTGACTCCCGTTTATGCTTAGGGCTATACGTAAAGACTAAGCCAAAGACCAAAAGCGAGAATATTTCATGTCTAAATCAGAATTGAATGCGGTCCGCCTTGGGCTTATATGGCGGCGTCTTGACGGCATCGTCGATCAGGTGGCCGAGACATTTTTGCGGGCGGCGTTTTCCGTCGTGGTACGGGATAACTACGACATGGCATTCAGCCTGTTTGATTCCCAAGGGCGGCAGTTGACCCAGTCAAAACGGTCCATCCCCTCGTTCCTGGGCACCCTGCCCCGTACGCTTGAGGCGGTGTTGGAGAAATTTCCCGTCGACAAGCTGTCCCCCGGCGATGTGATCATTTCCAACAATGCCTGGATCGGCACAGGGCATTTGAACGATATTTCCATGGTGCACCCTATCTTTCGCGGCGACAAGCTGGTGGCTTTCGCGGCCTCTACCGCGCATACCGTGGACATTGGCGGTGCGCCATCGCCGACCGCCAAAGATTGCTACGAGGAAGGCCTGTGCATTCCCATTTGCAAAATTGTCGTGGCAGGCGAAGACAACACGACGGTGATGGATTTTCTGACCGAGAACCTGCGTCAACCGGACGAAACCCTGGGCGACGTACGGGCACAGTTTGCAGCCTACCGTGATTGCAACACCAAGCTGATGTTGCTGTTGGACGAAGAAGGCCTGGACGATCTGATCCCCGTCGCGGACGAGATCATCGCCCGGTCCGAACAAAGCATGCGCGCCGCCATTGCCGCCCTGCCCGATGGTACCTATAGCGACGGCTTTGATATCGATGGCGTCGACGTGCCTTTGCGCATCGAATGCCAGGTCACCATTGCAGGTGATGAACTCACGGTGGATTTCGCCGGCACCTCTCCCCAAGTGCCTTGGCCCATCAACAGCGTTCTGAACTATACCCAGGCCTATGCCCGGTATGCAGTAAAATGCCTGGTTGACCCTGATGCACCGAATAATGCGGGCTCCCTCGCCCCGGTGCATATTAAGGCACCGGTTGGGTCTTTGTTAAACGCCACACCGCCTGCACCCGTTTGGGGGCGGCATCTGTCCGGTCATTACGTGCCGCCTGCGATCATTGGTGCCATGGCACCCATTATGGCTGACAAGGTGGTGGCCGAGTCGGGTTCTCCCCTATGGAACGTTTATTTCGCCGGGCGCTATGATGACGGCGACAAAAAGAATGGCACGGGCAACTACGTCAAAATGTTCTTTATGAATGGTGGCCACGGCGCACGATCAAAAGGCGATGGGCCCGGCTGTTTAAGCTTCCCCTCCAACGTTTCCAACCAACCGATTGAAGCGTTTGAGCATCAAGTGCCTATGCTGGTGCGGGAGAAAAGCTTTATCCCCGACTCTGGCGGCACCGGCAAATATCGTGGCGGCAATGCCCAGCGCCTGGTCTTTGAGGCCCGCAGTGAAAACCCCATCACCATGACCATTCGCCATGAACGCATCAGCTACCCTGCGCGCGGTCTGTTGGGCGGGGCACCAGGCCGGGCCGGGATTGACCAGATCAATGGCCAGACCATCCCCGCCAAATCCCGCAGCGAACTTAAATCCGGCGACCAGGTGGTGTTCGAAACGCCAGGCGGCGGCGGCCTGTACCCCCCAGAAGAACGAGATGACGCCTTGATAAATCATGACCTTGAAAGCGGCCTGACCACAACTGACGCCAGCCGCGAGGCCTATGGCCATGAGTAGTGCGGGGACTAGTGCGGGGATTGAGACAGCATCAGATGACTGGCGCGTTGGCGTGGACATTGGCGGAACTTTCACAGACGTCGTGTTGTGGCGCGAGGGATCGGAGAACCTGGTACAGGTCAAACTGCTGACCACGCCCGATGATCCATCCCGCGCTGTTTTGGATGGTGTTGGCCAGGCCCTGGACCGGGCCGGGATTAATGCCCGGCAATTAACCTCTGTTGTGCACGGCACCACATTGGTGGCGAATGCCTTGATCGAACGGAAAGGCGTCACCACAGGCCTGATCACTACAGCCGGTTTCCGCGACGTATTGGAGATCGGGCGGGAATGGCGCTACGACCTGTTCAATCTTGATATCGAAATGCCCACACCCCTGGTGCCCCGTCGTCTGTGTCTGGAAATTGATGAACGGGTTGATGCCAATGGTGCGGTGGATACGCCCCTTAATCTGGATCAGCTACCGGCCCTCATTAAGGCGTTCCGTGCAGCAGAGGTCCGCTCCATCGGGGTTTGCCTGCTGCATGCTTATCTGAACCCGGCCCATGAACAGGCCATCGGCGCGGCCCTGGCTGAGGCGATGCCTGATGTGACGATATCTTTGTCATCCGATGTCAGCCCGGAAATGGGTGAGTACGAACGCACATCGACGACCGTCGCCAACGCCTATGTGCATCCCCTGTTTCGCGACTATGTGGAACGCCTGGTAGCTGCCCTGGATCAATTGGGCTACGCGCGGGAATTGCTGTTGGTGTTATCCGATGGCCGGGGTATTGCGGCCGACGTAGCGGTAAAATATCCCATCCGTCTGGTCCAGTCCGGTCCAGCAGCCGGCGCAGAGGCCGCGCGCCTGTTCGGCGAACTGGCAAAGCAAAACGACATATTGTGTTTCGACATGGGCGGCACCACGGCCAAGGCCTGCCTGATCCATGATGGGGAGCCGGAACGCACCGTGAATTTTGAGGTGGCCCGGGAAACCCGTTTCGCCGAAGGCAGCGGCTTACCCCTGTTGATCCCGGCCATTGATATGATCGAGATAGGCGCCGGTGGTGGCTCCATCGCGCGGGTCGATCAGCGCGGCCTACTCCAAGTCGGCCCTCACAGTGCCGGTGCCGATCCTGGCCCTGCCTGTTACGGCGCAGGCAATGAACATCCCACCGTGACCGATTGCGATCTGTTGCTGGGCTATCTGGATGAGAACGCTTTTCTTGGCGGTAAGATGGTCCTGGATCGTGAGGCCGCAACAAAGGCCGTGCAGACGCATCTGGCGGACCCCTTAGGTATTTCGGCGATTGAGGCGGCCTGGGGTGTGCATGAGACGGTGACGGCCAATATGGCCCAGGCGGCAACCATCCATGCCATCGAACGTGGCCTGGATGCGACGCGTTTTGCCATGTTGCCCATCGGTGGTGCTGGGCCCGTACATGCCTGTTCCATGGCGCAGAAAATGAACATCACCCGCTTGGTCTGCCCTGCAGGCGCGGGCGTCGCCTCCGCCATCGGGATGCTGGCGGCGGCTGTTTCATTTGAGATTGGGCGCGCCGCCCCCAGCCCCATCGCGACCCTTGATTTTGCAAAAGCTGCCGGGCTGTTGCGCGACATGGCAAGCGAGGCCGCTGCAATGGTCTCAAGCGCCGGCGCGAACGAGGGCGAGGTGACGGAAACCTTCTCCGCCATGATGCGGTACTTAGGCCAGGGCTACGAGATCGAGGTCCCCGTAACATTGGCGATGATCGAAGCAGAAGACAGTGAGGCTTTGTTGGAGAATTTCGCGAATAGCTATCGCGACCGTTATGGTCGAAGTGAAGCCATGCCGGCAGAGCTACTGTCTTGGCGTCTGGCGGTCACCGGACAGCGTTCCACCCTGGGGGAGACCCTGGGCAAGCGGACGGACGGGCCCACGGAAGCCCCTGTCGCAAAGGGAAAACGGCCGGTCTGGTTCGGCGATAGCTTTGTCGACACGCCTGTTTATAAGCGTGCTGATATTTCCAAGGGCTCTGAAATTGAGGGACCGGCAATTATTGAAGAGGTAGAATCTACGTTGGTCCTGCCCACTGGGTTTAATCTGCATGTGGATGACGCCATGAATTTGATTTTGGATGCCACATCATGAGCGAGAATAAAATGACCTTCGTTGCCTGGCTGGCCCAACGCCTGGCCCAACGCGGTATGCGCCATGCCTTTGGCGTACCCGGCGGCGGCACCAGCCTGGACCTGCTGGCCGCATTACGGGACCAGAATATCGAAACCGTCATCACCGCCCGTGAAGATGCCGCCATGATCATGGCCGGTGTTTCAGGCGTATTGACAGAGGGACCCGGCCTTGCATTCACCACAAAAGGCCCCGGCCTGGCCAGCGCCACAAATGGGCTGGCGTCGGCTGCACTGGATCGTATGCCCGCGCTGTTGATGTCGGAATCCTTCACTGCACCAGAGCTTGAATTCCTTTCCCACCAGGTTTTTGCCCAATCCGAATTGGTGGCACCTTTGTTGCGCCAGGGCCAGGGACTGGAACTTCAGGCGGAACAGGGGGATGTTGAAACCTGGTTGAACCTGGATCATATGGCCCCTGCCGTTATGTTTTCAGGCACCGCGGATCTCAATAAATCCGTCCCCGCGGACTACGCGCACGAGACCGATGGGAACGATACGCCTGACCTCGCCCCCGCCCTGTCTTTACTGTCCATCAGCAAACGGCCAGTCATCGTTGTGGGATTGGAAGCCGCACGGGTTGGCCTGACGCCCACCCTGCGTGCCTTTGTAGATGCATTGGGCGCGCCTGTGCTGTGTACTTATATGGCCAAGGGCTGCATTGCTGATGATGACCCACATTTTGCCGGTCTATTTACGGGCGGCGCGATTGAGCAAACCTGTGTAGAGGCGGCTGATCTCATCATCATGGTCGGTTTGGACCCGGTGGAGCTGTTGCGCAAACCATGGAGCTTCACAGCGCCCGTCTTGGATTTGTGCGAGCGGGCCTATGATCCCCATTATCTACAGCCTGCCGGACGGATCACAGCACCATTGGCCGTCACGTTGGCAGCCCTAACCAACGATCTAACGACGAGCGAATGGAGCCTTGATGACATCGCCGGCTTTCGAGATGGCTTCCTGAACGGCATGGCTACCGACGCTACCGATAACGGTTCCGGCCTGTCATCAACGGCGGTGGTCAAGGCCGCGAGCGACGCCTTCACTCAACATCCTCGCCTATCCGTAGACGCGGGTGCCCATATGTTTTCCGCCTGCGCCTTTTGGCCCGGCAAGGCTCCACGGGATGTATTGATCTCCAACGGTCTCGCATCCATGGCTTTTGCGGTCCCTGCAGCAATCGCTGCCGCCCTGCACGAGCCGGAACGTGGTGCCGTCGCCATAACGGGCGATGGTGGATTGTTGATGTGCCTGGGCGAATTCAAAACCGCTGTTGAGACGAAAGCCAATATCACCATCATCGTTTTCAATGATGGCCGCCTGTCCCTGATCGATATTAAGCGGGAGGACCGCCAGATGGCCGACCTGGGTTTGTCATGGACGCCGCCTGATTTCGCCGACATTGCGCGTGGTTTCGGCTTTACAGCCTGGCAGGTAAACGGCGAGGATGAATTGGTCCCGGCCCTGCAACAAGCTGCATCCGCGAGCGGACCACGGCTGGTTGATATCCGCATCGATGCCAGCGGTTACCGGGAACAATTGCGCGCCCTGCGTGGCTAAGCTGGGCGTCTGAAAGGGAAGCATATATGAAGAACGTCAATGTCCCCGTCGATGAAATCTACGTACCCACAAAGCGGCGTACGACGCTGGAAGCCGACAAGGTGGATACTTTGGCCGAAGATATATTAGAGAACGGCCAACAGATGCCGATCCAGGTCCGCCTTGGCAAAGGCCGCTATGTCCTGATCGAAGGCCTACATCGACTGGAAGCCGTAAAGACCCTGGGAGAAGAAACCATCGTTGCAATTGTCGTTGCCGCCCGGCGACATTGAGCCTGAACGACATACCCGCCCTATATCTGATGAATATCGATAGCGCCATCGATGACGTCTTCCAACAGGACGATCTTTTTCCGGGCGATGGACAGCCCCTTCCCGACCCGGCGAAGCTCATATTCATACCATCCACCGCGAACTTGTTTGCCCATGCGAGAATCCACAGACAGGGTCATCCATTTGGCAGAGGCGGAGATGACACCATCATCCTTGCTGTCCAATAAACGCACAGTATTCACCAAATGCGATGTTTGGCTCAAGGGCATTTCCGCATAGGCCTGGCCGGAACTGATGCGATGCAGGCGCGCCACCAATCCAGGCTTGCCCACGATGTAGATCATGTTGACCTGCATCTCAGGATCATCACCCAGCTCGTCTTCGGACAGCCAGGACGGCACCCAATAGACACAGTCGTCTGTGTACAGCGCCAGCCAATCGTCCCAACGTTGACGATCCAGCAGGTCCGCCTCCAGATACAACAGATCACGAACCTGGGCGTACAGATCGCTCACTCGTCCGCCCCCATCTGCCCAGCCTCCATCTGCGTTGCCCAGTGTCGGAAATAGCCGTGGTAGAGGGTTTCGTGATCCCAGCGTGCAGCACTACTTTGAACATTGGCATCAATGCCCTTGGCCAATTCGTCCGGGCCTTTGGTCATGGTGGTTATGCCCCGCTCCATATCGCTCCACCTCGCCTGGCTGCCATGGGCACCGATCTGGCAGTCTTCCAATGCGGCCAAGTCATCGGGCGTGGCCATGCCGGTGACCATAAAGAAGTCTTCGAATTTGCGCAGCCGCGCTACGCGCGCCGACCGGCTCTCCCCCTTGGGCGCGATACAATAGACACGGACTTCCGTTCGGTCAGGGGCTATGGGACGAAAGATTCTAATCTGGGTTGATGATTGATCCATCAATTGCACATTGGGAAAAAGGTATAGGTTGCGGCCACGGCGGATCATCCAATCCACCTTCGCCTGACTAAATCGCGTCAGTAAATCCGCCTCGGCCTCAAACAAGGGCGCAACCTTTGCGTTGGCCCGCCCGGCCCAAATCATGTTGTGACCCTGGCCCAGATCATAGCAGCCGGTCGGCACATCGCCCTTGATGCGCCCTGCCTCTGTTGGGCGCTTGCCATCGTTGTCGCCCATGGCCTCCCGCTTACCCATGGCTTGGCCGAACACACGATGCACGGTGGAGACATGATAGCCATCGACGCCGTTCTCAGCCTGCATTTTCCAATTGCCACGGATCAGATAGGTCTGTTGCCCCGGCACCACTTCCAATCCATCGGGGGATTGATCACAAAGCAAATCGATGAAAGGGCGTGATGCGCCAAGGCTGTCTTCCAAATCCGCTACATCCGCGTTCAGGCAGCCAAAGATAAAGCCGCGATAATTGCCAACACGGGCCACAGGTGTCAGTCCATAATTCTCCTTCGCGATACCATCAGGCCAGCCCTCCGCCTCGTCCTTAACCCGGATACAATCGCCTTTCGTGTTATAGCACCATCCATGAAAGCGGCAGACCAGCGTACGCGCACGGCCACGGCGGCGAGGTGTCAAAACCGCGCCCCGATGGGCGCAAGCATTGATAAAGGCACCGATGCCACCATCGCCTTGACGAATAACAAAGACCGGTTGGCGGCCCATAAAAGTGGCGTAGTAATCTCCGTGGTCCGCGACCTGGCTTTCATGACAGAGATAGACCCAGCCCCGTTCGAATATCTGTTTCAGCTCCCGCTCAAATATCGCCCCGTCCGTATAGATACGGCGATCAACCCGAAACAAGGCCGGGTCGCTGCATTCGGAAATTAACTGCTGTGACAACATGGCCAGTTCCCAACTTTGTGTCGTTACGGCTGAATGGAGGTCCACCATTGATGGAAGGCCGCAATGTCATAGGGCAGTGTATCGCCCAGTTCGCCGCTACGCTCCTGCCACAGATCAAGGGCAAATTCCGGCACCGCGATCAACAGGGGTATATCCTCAGCTATGGCGGCAAAGATTTCATCATTCAATCCCTGGCCCTTTTGTTCCTGTTCGCCGAATTTTTCCAGAACGATCAGATCCACCCCTTCACGAACCGCCCGGCGTAACGCCTCGGTCTTATCAAAGATCGTGGCCAGGTGCGCATCGGAATAGCGCCGCTCATTCGCCGGTGTGGCAGCGGTACCCATATCGCCCAGGTCTACATGGCCCGCGAACAGGCTGGAAAATTTCGTGATCATTGTTACACCCTCCCTATTTGGGGATATCTTTGCGCATCTTCCCTAATGCGCCAAGCCCCTATAGACTTGGTCTTACATATTTTAGGGGATGAGGATCATGGATAAGCCCAACCCGTATGAAGCCAAGCGTCGCGCCCTACAGAAAAAGTTCATGGACGGAGAGGCCCCCTTGCCTGGGGCCATCGGCACAGGCGGGGTGCATCATCTGGTTTTAATCTCATCCGACCTACATGCAACGGTTAGTTTCTATACCAAGGTGCTGGATATGCGCCTGGTCAAAGTGGTGGAAAATCGGGACGATCCAACGTCCACCCACATTTTCATGGATATGGGCGGCGGCAATATGCTGGCATTTTTCGACTTCCCCGAACATGGGGATGATCCTGTGGTTCGTGGCATCGGTGCCATGCACCATGTGGCGATTAAGGCCACATCAGCGCAGTTCAAGGCATTGATGGCCCGGCTGAAGGATCAGGGCATTGAGCATTCCCTGCACGGAAATGAAGAGACGGGATCGGTCTATATGCGCGATCCAGACAATGCCCTGATCGAAGTTACCAGCTTTTAATCACCATTTAGTTTCCATTTAGTTTCCGGCCAATATTTCATCCGCGATTTTTTCCGCCACCATTAAGGTTGGGAAATTTGTATTGGCGCAGGGCACCACGGGGAAGACTGAGGCATCGCAAACCCGCAACCCCTGCACGCCACGGACCACGCCCGCACTATTGGTCACCGCCCGCGGGTCATCATCGGCC
>JAPKBD010000162.1 GCA_028824965.1 Alphaproteobacteria bacterium
GAGAGCCACTTATAAATCGAACCCAAACTGTTCAAACAAACCGAGCCACCTCTGACAAATTCATCGCCTTCAACCCCGCATTCGACTACGGCCTTGGTTTTGGCATTGGCCATGTCGCTGCCTGAACCCGGTTCGGAATTGCCAATGCACCAACTGGTTTCCAAGTTAAGGGTGGATTTGACCCAACGTTCGCATTGTTCTTTTGTCCCCAATTCCAACAGGGACGGCACCACGATCAACGCGCCAACGTCCAACACACCTGGTGAAATCCCGGCCTTGGAAATTTCATCGGCAATTATCGCATTCTCCAAAACATCAGGTTCCGCGCCAAAGCCGCCATATTCCCGTGGCACGGTGCGGGCGATATAGCCCCGTTCCAACAACAGGCCCTGCCATTCAATAATGCGATCATCTGGTTTTTTGCGGCCGCCGCCAAATTTCGGCGATAGATGGCCTTTCGTCGCGATAAAGCCGCGCACCTCTTTTTGTAAGTCTTGATGCTTCTTGGAATAGGTTAGATCCATACTGACAGCGCCCCTCAGGTCTTCTGAATTTTGTTTCGTCTAATTTTTTTTCCTAATACTAGCCGTCGTTCTCAGGCGAAGGAAGCGCACGCAGACCATGGCGTAGCACCTTCTTAATCACGGTCGGTAGGGCCAGGGTGCCCAGGTCGGCGGGCGGATGCCAGATTTCGGCGCCTACTGCCTGCCTGCTGCCCGTTCCCGTCCAAACCTCCAACTCCAGACGAAAATGGGTGAAGACGTGAACCACGGTGCCGGGCAGGGCACGCCATATTGTGCGCAGCGGTGCGTTATCGGTGGCCTCAGCCTCTGTCCAGGTCTCCTCCCGCCACTCTGTTGACGGCACTTCCATCATGCCGCCCAAAAGGCCCCTTTCAGGGCGGCGGCGCAATAACAGCCGCCCCTGATCATCGAACAGCAAGAAGGCGACGCCGTAACGGGTGGGCCGAGCCACTTTTGGTTGGCGGCGGGGCAGGTCGCTGCGTCCTTTGCCTGTGCAAATGCTCTCCAGGGGGCAGCGCTCACACAGTGGATTGCGGGGCAGGCATATGGTGGCACCCAGATCCATCAAGGCCTGGGCGTGATCGCCGGCGCGTCGGTTGGGCGTGATATCCTCCGCCAGTCGGCGCAGGGTTGGCTTGACCTTTGGCAAACTTTCTTCCACCGCAAACAGGCGGGCGACGACCCGTTCGATATTACCATCCACGGGGCTGGCCTTGCGGCCAAAGGCAATGGCCGCGACGGCTGCGGCTGTATAAGGTCCAATGCCGGGCAGGGCGCGCAGGCCGTCTTCAGTGTCCGGGAATTTGCCGTCATGTTCGTTTGCGACCATCTGGGCGCATTTGTGCAAATTCCGCGCCCTGGCGTAATAGCCCAGGCCCTGCCAGGCGTGCAGCACCTCATCCAAGTTGGCGGTCGCCAGGGCCTCCACCGTCGGCCAACGGGTCAGGAAATGGTGGAAATATGGGATTACCGTCTTCACGACGGTTTGTTGCAGCATAATTTCCGACAGCCAAACATGATAAGGTGCTGCCAGTTCCCCGGGCGCTGCCCGCCACGGCAGCTTGCGGTGCTGTTTATCGTACCAGGTTAGTAGTTTACGGCTCAATTTTGTTTTGGGTCTGGGAATCTGACTTCACCGAAGTTTTATCGTATGTGAGGTAACTGCAAGATGACGTGGGGATCATACTGGCGCAAGATGGGCTTATGAACGAACGCCGCTATAAAAATCATCCTGTTGCCGCCGGTTCCGTCTTGCGCCGGGCCACCTCTGCGGCCCTGCGCAAGCGTGGCTTTGCCGAAGGCGACGTGATCACCCGCTGGGGCGATATTGTCGGCCCGGAACTGGCCGCCCTGACCGCGCCTGAAAAGCTGCAACAACGACGTGGCGATTTGGCGGGTGCTGTCTTGCACGTGCGGGTCGGGGGAGCAGCTGCGGTGGAATTACAGCACATGGCACCGATGGTGATCGAACGCATCAATGGTTTCTACGGCTATCGCGCCGTGGACCGCTTAAAACTGGTCCAGGGACCGCTACCGAAACCTGAAAAACGCCGCGCCGTGACATCCCGACCGCTCTCCAGGACCGAATCGGAGGCTCTAAAGGGGGATACGGTGGGTACCAAAAGCACAAATTTGCGCGATGCCCTGGACCGATTGGGGACTTCAGTCCTGGGCAAACAGGATGCCCAATCAGAAGGCGACTAAAATCACTATGTTCTGGGCCCGCGCGTCATGAAATTGCCCCAATGTCTTGTCTAAATAGCACCAGTAACCGCTCGAAGGACTTGTGAGTCCCGACAGGCCAGCATATAATCAACACCACATGTTGTGGGTAGGAGATCTAATGACCCAAGTTAAAGTATTTTTTTCGGCCATGATGCCGGCTGTGTTGATCGTGGCATTTGCCCTGTCTATCGGTGCCATTGCGCCCGCTCAGGCAGCTGAGGCTGGGAAGAAAACCTATGCCGAGGGTGATATGATCATCGGTGCTGAGGATGCGGCGGTGACCATTATCGAATACGCTTCTATGACCTGCCCCCATTGCGCCAACTTTCACCTCGGCACTTTTAAGGAGCTGAAGGCCAAGTATATCGACACGGGCAAGGTGCGTATTATTTTTCGCGAATTCCCCTTCGATTCCATGGCGCTGCACGCCTCCATGCTGGCCCGTTGCGCGGGCGAAGACCGCTATTTCGCAATGTTGAACGTTTTGTTCAAAAATCAGCTGAAATGGGCCAGGGCGAAAGATCCGGCAGAGGGTTTAGGCAAATTCGCGCGCTTGGCCGGCTTCTCTCAGGCCAAGTTCAAGGCTTGCATGACTGATGAGGCTTTGGCGGACATGATTATCAAAACTCGTATGGATGGCGCCAAAGAATTCAATGTGGACTCGACACCCACTTTCATCGTCAACGGGGAAAAAACCTCTGGCAATATGACCATGGATAAATGGGATGAGCTGTTGGGTAAAATTATCAGGTAGGACGACCCGGGCCACCCAGACTAACTGGGTTCGTCCATCTATGTACGATTACAAGTAATAATTAGTGGGGGCACGACCTAGTGCATTTTACGAAACTGCGTCTTAGCGGCTTTAAATCTTTCGTCGATTCGGTGGAATTGAACATCGAACCGGGCCTAACCGGCGTTGTCGGCCCCAATGGGTGTGGTAAATCCAACCTGGTGGAGGCCCTGCGCTGGGTGATGGGTGAAAATTCAGCCAAGCGCATGCGCGGTGGTGCCATGGACGATGTGATCTTCAATGGTTCGCAAAACCGTGGCAGCCGCAACCTTGCAGAAGTCTCGCTTGTTATCGATAACAAGGACCGCACCGCGCCCGCCGGCATGAACGATTCGGAGGAATTGGAAGTCACCCGCGCTATTGAGCGGGAACGGGGCTCCGCCTACCGGGTCAACGGCAACGAAATGCGGGCTCGCGATGTGCAATTGCTGTTCGCCGATGCAGCCTCCGGTGCGCATTCACCATCACTGGTCGGCCAGGGCCGGATCAGTGAGATCATTAATTCCAAACCGGCCAACCGCCGGGCCTTGCTGGAAGAAGCCGCCGGGATCACCGGCCTGCATTCCCGCCGTCATGAGGCGGAATTGCGCCTGCGGGCAGCGGAAAATAACCTGGAACGCCTGGACGATGTGATGCAGTCGCTGGAGGCGCAACTACAAAGCATGAAGCGTCAGGCCCGTCAGGCCAAACGCTTTCGCAACGTGGGCGAACAGATCCGCCATTTCGAAGGCATTCAGCTGCATCTTTTATTCCAGCGGGCGGAAAGCCAATTGGCCGCTGCGGGGGAGGAATTGTCCCAGGCCAACGGCCAGGTTGCCAAGCTGACCCAGGAAGCCTCGCAAGCCACGACGTTACATACTGATGCTGCGAATGCCTTGCCTGATTTGCGGACGGCTGAGGCTGTGGCGGCGGCGGTCCTGCATCGTTTGGCGGTGGCCCGTGACGGCCTGGACCAGGAAGAACAGCGCATCACGGAAGCCTCATCGCAATTGTCGGCCCGCCTACAACAAATAGATATTGATCAAAAGCGAGAGGGCGGTTTGGGCGAAGAAGCCTCCGTCACCATTGCCCGTCTGGGCGATGAGGCCGAACAGCTGCGCGAGCAGCAGGAGGGTGAGGCGGATGCCGGCGCGGAGGCTGAGGAACGCGTCAGTGAGACGGCCGGTGTGCTGGTGGACGGTGAAAGCACCCTGCAATCTTTGACCAATCAGGTCGCTGAAGGTGCAGCCCAAGCAGAAGCTTTGCGCCAGACATTGGCCGGTGCCGAACAACGCTTCGAGAGGTTGTCCCAGCGTAGGGAGGAGGCCAAGGCCACGCACGAACGTCTGACGGCGGAAGCCCAAGGCGATGACCGTCTGCTCGAAGCGAATGAACACTTGTCCCAGGCGGTGGAGGCATCCGAAGAAGCCATTGCCCGTTTGGAAGAGGGGGAGGCCAGCCATGCCGCCTGCGAAGAACGCATCAGCGTGAACCGGGAGGCCAGCCAGCAGTACGAGGCCCAGGATGCGCAGTTGGCGGCAGAGGAAAAAGCCCTGGCGGAACTTTTGCGCAGGCAGGATGCGGATCTTTGGCCCGCTGTGATCGATGCGGTGTCTGTGGAGCCCGGTTTTGAGGCCGCCCTCGGTGCGGCTCTGGGTGACGATCTGAACGTCCCCGCCGATGAAGCAGCGCCTGTGCATTGGCAAACCCTTGACCCCCGGGACGATGCTGCGGCACTGCCCAGTGGCGCGACGCCACTGTCCCGCTATGTAAAGGCGCCCGCCGCCTTGGCCCGGCGTTTGTCCCAGGTCGGTGTGGTTGATGAAATGGATGCGCCCCGGCTGGTCAAGGACCTGGCTTATGGTCAGCGCCTGGTCTCTACGTCCGGTGCCTTGTGGCGCTGGGACGGCTTTACGGTCACAGCTGGTGCGGAGACCGCAGCCGCTGTGCGTTTAGCCCAGGGCAATCGCCTGGCTGAGTTAGGCCGCTTTCGCGAGGAACTTTCGCCGGGTTTGGAAAAGGCGCGGGATACCTTGGTGGCGGCGCGGGATGAGCTGGAACAAGCGGCCCGCAATCGCGCCACCGCGCGTGAAGCGGCCCGTCTGGGGCGTGAAGCCCTGGACCGTGCCCGTAATGGCCAGGCCCAGGCGGAGCGTGAGGCCGCCCAACGTTCGGCCCGTTTGGCCACGGTGGTGGAAAGCCTGACCCAGATTGAAACTGACCTGGAAGAAAGCAAGGCGGCGACCGAGGAACCCAGGGCGCAGCTGGAGGCGTTGCCGCCCTTGGATGACCTGAGGAAAAAGCTGGATGCCTTGCGCGGCCAAGTCTCCCTCCAACGGACGGGTTTGGTGGAGGCGCGCAGCCAGTATGATCGCCTGCAGCGTGAGGTAAAGGCGCGGGCGGATCGCTTAAGCGCCATTGCCGGCGAACAGGAAGGTTGGCGCCGCCGGGCCCAGGGGGCCGAGGCGCAGATCGCAGCTTTGGCACAGCGGGCCGAAGCCGGGCGTGAGGAGTTGGAGGAGCTGCAACGCAAGCCTGCGGAAATCGCCGGCCAGCGGCAGGAATTGTTAAACCAGATTGAGCAGGCTGAGGGAAATCGGAACAAGGCGGCTGAAGATCTGACCCAGGCTGAAGCCCAGGTCAACGAGTTGGCGGCCAGCCAACGCCGTGATGAAGGTGCCCTGGCGTCTGCCCGGGAAGAACGGGTGCGCTGCCAGGCGGGCGTGGAACAATGTGAGGAACGCCGCTCAGAAGTCTCCCGCCGCATACTTGAGACCTTGGAATGCGCACCTGAGGCGATCCTGGCGACAGTCGGCATCGAAGCGGATGCGACCCTGCCGCCCTTAGAGGAGACGGAGCGGAAGCTGGAGCGTATGAAGCGGGAGCGGGACAATATGGGTGCCGTCAACCTGCGGGCGGAGCAAGAAGCGGTGGAGCTGCAGGAGCAGCTGGACAGCATGACGACGGAACGTACGGACCTGGAAGGTGCTATCGCCCGTCTGCGTCAAGGTATCTATAGCCTAAATAAAGAGGCGCGGGAGCGTCTGCTGGAAGCGTTTAAGACCGTCGATGGCCATTTCCAGGATTTGTTCGTACGCCTGTTTGGTGGCGGTACGGCGCATCTTAGTTTGACTGAAGCGGATGATCCCTTGGATGCAGGCCTGGAAATCATGGCCTCACCCCCTGGAAAGCGGCTGCAAAGCTTATCCCTGCTTTCAGGTGGTGAGCAGACATTGACGGCTCTGGCCTTGTTGTTTGCCGTCTTCATGACCAATCCTGCACCTGTTTGTGTGCTTGATGAGGTCGACGCCCCCCTCGATGATGCGAATGTGGAGCGGTTTACCAATTTGGTCGGTGAAATCGCCCGGATCACGGGCACGCGTTTCCTGGTCATCACCCATCACCCCTATACCATGGCCCGCATGGACAGATTGTATGGTGTGACCATGTCGGAACGCGGTGTCTCGCAACTGGTCTCGGTTGATCTGGCACGGGCGGAACGCATTCGGGCTACGGGTTAAAGTGTTGTGCCAGAATCATTATCGGTGGCTCCACCAGCCTAACGGCATGGTGCTGCCAGCGTCAGGGGTAAAATTGTCGCATACGGAAATTATACAGGAATATCAAATAGTTAAGCGGTAGGCATTGGCCCTTGACACATCACGGGTCAATTCGTATCGTGCGCCCGCTTCCGGCCAGTCGCGGTCGGGTGCTTGTAACGCCTGGGCTTGATCCATTTTAGGGGTCCGGCATTGGCAAAAGCCACCGGAACAGCAACTGGTATCTGGCTGATCGAGTACCCATCCACGGCGCAGCTTTAGGCCAACATGTCTGATCCGCAACACCCCTCCTCTGGGGAGCAGCCCGCGCAAGTCACTACGCAAGACTCTACGCAAGGTGCTTCAGAAGGCTCTTCTCAGGGGCCATCACTAGATGAACTGGGTGGCCGGATATCCAAGGCCCGCCATGGTGCGGGTTTGGATAAATCGGCAGAGGAATTGGGCGAGTTGGAGCGGGGGGCAGGTGCCGATCTTAGTGCGGCATGGCGGATTTCTATTGAAATCGTCGTCGCACTTGTGGTTTGTACCGCAATCGGCTGGGCCCTGGATTATTGGTTCGGGACCAAACCTTGGTTTATGCTGCTGTTTTTGTTTCTTGGCGGTGCGGCAGGGATTAACAATGCGGTGCGAACCGCGCTACGGATGGACGCCCAGGCGGCCGAGGTTATGCAGCGTAAAGCGCAAACCAAGGCCTCCACGGCTAAGAAAGAGTAAGGGAGAACGGCGTGAGCGTTGAACGCCATATTGATCATAGTAGCCCGATGTATCAGTTCGTCATCGGTCGACTGAACGATTGGCAGCTGGGTGGCCTGGATATTTCATTTTCCAAGGCAGCAGCTTTCATGTTCGGTGCGGTTATCGTCGCGACCTTGTTCCTGGTCCTGACCACGTCCAAGCGCGCCATAGTGCCGGGTCGTTGGCAGTCGGTGTCAGAGCTGTGGTACGAATTTATCGCCGATATGATCAAAGAAACCATCGGCTCCGAGGGGCGTAAATACTTTCCCTTCGTGTTCTCGTTATTCAGCTTTATCGTCATGTGTAACCTGATCGGCATGCTGCCCTATTCCTACACAGTGACATCCCACATCGCGGTAACCATTATGCTGGCCCTGTCGGTGTTTGTTTTAACCACGTTTATCGGCATCACCCGCCACGGCACGAATTTCCTGTCGTTCTTTGTGCCCAAGGGTGTGCCCTTTGTCATGCTGCTGCTGGTCGTCCCGATTGAGGTTTTGTCTTATTTCATGCGGCCAATCAGCCATTCGGTACGTTTATTTGCCAATATGACCGCCGGTCACACCATGTTGAAGGTGTTTGGCTCGTTCGTTGTGCAGATGGGCGTCTTTGGCGTTCTGCCTTTTGCCTTGATCGTTGCCCTGACCGGCCTGGAAGTTGCCATCGCCGTGTTGCAGGCCTACGTCTTCACAATTCTAACCTGTCTCTACCTCAATGATGCCATTCATCTGGAGCATTGATCTGAGGCTGGGTTCGATATATTACCCACTCAAACCAGTCTTTTTACTCAACTGAAAAACGAAGGAATTTTATCATGGATCCAGCTGCTGCAAAGCTGATCGGCGCCGGTCTTGCTGCCATCGCCATGGGCGGTGCCGGTATCGGTATTGGCCTGATTTTCGCCAGCTACGTTGGTGGTGCCATGCGCAACCCAGGTGCGGCCCAGGCCGTGTTTGGCCGGGTTATTCTGGGCTTTGCCCTGACCGAGGCCATCGCCCTGTTCGCGCTGGTTGTCGCGCTCATCATTCTGTTCGTCTTCTAATTCTTCGCCGGGCTGGGCCCGGTGGTGAAGACCTACGTCGGTAAATTCCTGCTGGCGTAGCTATAGGAACGGAGCGAGACATGCCTCAATTTTGGATGGAGGATTTCGCGCCACAAATTGTGTGGCTCGTGATCTCCTTTATCGCGCTTTATCTGCTAATGGCCCGGGTGGCATTGCCGCGCGTCGCCAATGTTCTGGAAGCCAGGCACGGCAGGATTGCCGATGATCTGGACCAGGCAGCGCAGCTAAAGTCGCAAGCCGAAACCGTGATCAGCGAATATGAAGCGGCGTTGGTGAAAGCCCGCGCCGAGGCCCAGGCGACCATCGCCCAGGCCGGCATTGAAGCTGCCAGTGCGGCTGAAAAGCGTAATGCAGAAGTGGCCGATGTTTTGGCGACTGAGGCTGCCGCCGCCGCTGATCGGATTGCCACTGCCAAGAACGATGCCTTGGCTGAAATGCGTGGCGTGGCGGCGGAATTGGCGAAGGCTGCTGCGGAACGTCTGATCGGTGCTGATGTGCCGCAGGCTGATGTAGATGCAGCTGTAGACGGTGCCATGACCACGAATGGGGGGGGCAGCTAAATGGACGCGACATTTTGGGTTGGCGCTGCTTTCCTGCTGTTCATCGGTATCCTGTTCTATTTCAAGGTTCCGGCCATGTTAACCGGTGCCCTGGATAACCGGTCGAAAAAAATCTCTGAC
Source organism: Alphaproteobacteria bacterium (assembly GCA_028824965.1). Classification (GTDB taxonomy): domain Bacteria; phylum Pseudomonadota; class Alphaproteobacteria. The sequence goes on from JAPKBD010000162.1 coordinate 9,060, forward strand.
GATCTGGAACAGGCGCGGAAGTTGCGTGAAGAGGCGCAAGCCCTTTTGGCAACTTACGAACGTAAACAGCGCGATGCCCTGTCCGAGGCGGAGGAAATTATCGCCCACGCCCGCGAAGAAGCATTGCGTGAAGCCGCCATCTCTGCCAAAAAGCTGGAAGATAGCATCATTCGGCGGCAACAATCTGCGTTGGAAAAAATTGCCATGGCTGAGGCGCAAGCGGAGAAAGAAGTTCGCGATGCAGCCGTGGAAATCGCCGTTAATGCGGCCACATCCGTAGTTGCCCAGCACGTCACGGGCGACCGTGCGGACGCCTTGATTGCGAATGCGACAGCAGATCTGGGTCGGCACCTGAACTAATATTCAGGCCCGCCGACCGGAATTTGATCGATAAGACTAAGAATTGGGCCGCAACAGCGGCCCTTTTCATGTCTGCAGACATGTCTCTATGTACCCTACGGAGCTAAACGTTATTTTTGGTGACGGCAGCATCAGGCGGCGCTTTGATTGTTCT